>JAAFHI010000708.1 GCA_013298335.1 Actinomycetota bacterium | reverse complement strand
CCCATCGCCCGGATTCACAGGCGCGGGCGTGGGCTTCCTCGAACACCGCTTTCGCCGCCTGTCCGGTTGCGCCGATGAGATTGCCGCGCCGGGCGTGCATCCCGGCGTAGTCGAGGCTGAACCGGCTGCGAAACCGCCAGTTGAGCGGCCCGGTTTCCTTCAATTTTTCTGGAAATTGTCCGAGTGCGGGAAGGTGGCCGGAAAGTGTCCGGTTGACGGAGCGTTCGGCGCACAGACTGTAGGTCGGAATGCCCGCGATGTATCCCAGGAGCAGATCGACTTCGAATTCGCCGGCTTCGGTGCGCCGTGACCAGTGTTCAACCGTGTCGAGGTCGCGCAGAATGACGTCAACCTTCACCCCGTCGAGTTCAAGCCACGCGCCGCCGTTCATGAGACGGCCCCACGCGCCGGGGGGATGAACCGTGCCGTAGGCCGCGACGGGTGAAAGGTCGATGTCGCCCCGATAATACAACCCCAGGTCCCAGTCGCTCGCGGCGTCGGCGAGGTTCGGTCCGCGCGATCCGCCGAGCGTGACGGCGACCGCGCCTGGAATTGCGGAAAGGACTTTAACCAGTGTGGTGATGGCGGAGGGAAGTTCGTTTGAAGGCATGGTTTTGGAGAGGGTTTCGGTTTTTTGTGATTGGCAAAGAAATGAGCCCACGTCCGGAGCGCTTTGGCGAGGACGTGGGAGAAAAATGCGTACCAAAACACCGCGCGATCCACACATATTTCCCACAGCCTCGCCAAAGCGCTCCGGCAGTGGGCTATTTTCTTGGGTTGTATTTCAACGAAAATCGGTTGATTTCGTTGCGCCCTCAAGATCGGGCGACTGACGCTTCCTCGACGACGGTCCATTTGTTTTCGAAGTCGTTGAAACTTTTGCCGGGACCCCAGCCGAAAACCTTCATAAACGGTCCGAGGAGCCGGTGGTCGGTGACTTTCGACAGGAAGTAGAGTTCGTGGTTCTTCTCCACGAGCGCCATTTCCATGACGCGGTCGCGTTCGTCGGCGAGCGGCGAGTCATGGATGAGTTCGAGCAGGCGGACGTACTCGTTGACGTTGCCGCTTTCGAGCCGTCCGGCGAAGTACATCGGGAGGAAATAGCCGAGGAAGTAGCAGGAAAGGGAAATGAACTTTCCGATGAGGTAGTACTTCGCTTCGAGATACCGCGAGGGCCGGACGCCGATCCGGTTCATCATCCCGAGGAGCAGTTCGCGGTGTCGCCACTCCTCGTTTTCGATGTTTCGGATCTCGCGTTTCACGTCGGGAGATTTCACGGAATCGGCGTGTCCGACGTAGGCGAAGGCGGCGGCGCGTTCCGCGCTGTAGGCAAGCTGCAAAAACTGGTGAAGCTGCATTGAAACGGTTTCCGGAAAAAAAAGAGAAATGGTGGCGACCGGGGGATTTTATACGGCGAAATGGAAAATGGCAGCCTTCCGAGGAGGAAGCCTGCCAGTGAAGTGATGGTTGGCGCGCCGCTTTACAATTCTTTCCCGGGAACCGGCGGGATGTCGCCGCCGGGAAACTCCCGCGCTTCGGGTCGCCGCAGCCAGTGGTGTTGCGGAATCAGGACGCTCAGGACCGCCCCGATGAACCCGCCGCCGAGCGCAAAAACGCTCGCGCCGAACAGGCAGAATCCGATGAACCGCAGGAAGTCCATCCCGTCGAGATTCGGAGAAGCGTAGTTGACGAAATACAGGATGCCCGTGAAGTTGCCGCCGAAAACAAAGCAGTAGACCGCGTTGCGGGCGGCGATCCGGGCGGTTTCGGCGTTGCCGCCGCGCCGGAGGACGCCGACGAGCGTTCCGATCAGAAAGGCGAGTTCGGCGAAGAGAAAGGCGTTCCGGACGGGATGTTCGCTAACGAAAACGTAGCGCGAGGCGAGAAAGGCCAGAATTCCCGAAGCGGCTGCCCCGAGGAATCCGTAGCGGCTCCCGACGAGCAGTAAATCCCAGAACTGCTCGCCCGTTTCCGTTTCATTTCGCGCCGCCAGGGTCAGCGGTTCGAAGAGAACCAACCGGACCTCGGCGCATCGGGCGCAGGTATTCGAAACGGGATCGAAAAAATCGGACTGGTGGCAGATTTCACACCGCTCCGGCGGTGTGACCGACCGAATTCTCAGTTGCTGGAGTTCGGGCATGACCGTCACCTCGCTTTCAAGAAGGTGAGCGTAATGGGTCGGGGGTGAGAACGGAGCGTTTCAGTGGCGAAACTATGCCTGACCCGTTGGCGGAGGGACAGTACTTTCGGGAACGGTCAGGGAAGGATGAAGGATGAAGGCGGAAGGATGAAAAAAAGACCAGGAGACAAGGAGACGGGGAGAAAGGGAGACGGCAAGAAAAAAATGTCTTGACGATGGAAAGGTGGGAGACAGAATTTTTTCATCCTTCATCCTTCATCCTTCATCCTTCATCCTTCATCCTTCATCCTTCATCCTTCATCCCCGTTCCCGAATAATCGCCAGCATCTTGTCGAGCACCTGTTCGGGGCCGAGGTTCGAGGTGTCGAGCCAGACGGCGTCGTCGGCCTGGCGGAGCGGGTTCACGGCCCGGTTGTAGTCGCGGCGGTCGCGTTCGAGGACGTCGAGGCGGGTTTCTTCCAGCGAACAGGGGACGCCGCGTGAACATTGTTCCTCGTAGCGCCGCTGCGTCCGGGCTTCGACCGAGGCGTCGAGAAAGAATTTCACGTGCGCGTCGGGAAAAACGTTGGTCCCGATGTCGCGGCCATCCATCACGACCGTGCCTTCCGCGCCCATCCGGCGTTGCTGGGCCACCATGGCCGTTCGTACGCCGGCGACGGTCGAAACGACCGAGGCGTAACGGCTGACGGTGGGTGTCCGGATGGCGTCCGAAACATCTTCGTCGTCCGAGAAGACGTGGATGTGAAACGGGTCGCCTTCGAGGTGGATGTGAATGGATTCGGCGACTTCCGAGAGGGCCGATTCCTGTTCCGGCGTCAGTTGCGCCGGGTGGCTTTCGGGGTTGATGATGCCGAGTCCGATGCTTTTGAGCGCCACGGCGCGATACATGGCGCCGGTGTCGATGTAGAGCGCGCCGAGTCTGGCCGCGAGCGATTTTCCGAGGGTGCTTTTCCC
>JAAFHI010001089.1 GCA_013298335.1 Actinomycetota bacterium | reverse complement strand
ACCTCCCCCGCGAGGGGGGAGGTGGGGCCTTGACCCTTGTTTTCCAAGCCAACACCTCCCCCCGTTGCGGGGGAGGTCGGCGCGGGGAACGCAGTTCCCCCGACGGGTGGGGGGGAATCGCCAAGCGTATAGTCAACTGCGTAACTCCTATCCTCTGACTCCTTGCCTCTTGGGTCAGCCCTTTTCCCCGTGTTTAAAATGCCGATCCGCCCAGCTATTAGCGCGATGTCCGGTTACACGCCCGGCGAGCAAATGAACTCGCCGGACGTGGTCAAACTGAATACGAACGAAAACCCCTATGCCCCGTCTCCGCGAGTCTTTGAAGCGGTCGCGGATGCGCTGAACGGTCAGTCGCTCCGCAAGTATCCGCAACCGCTCGGCGACACCTTCCGCCAGGCCGCCGGCCGCGTGCTGAACGTGGACCCCGACTCGATCCTCGTCGGCAACGGCTCCGACGACATCCTCACGATTCTGACGCGAGCGTTCGTTCCGGAAGGTGGACGGGTCGCGTTTCCCACGCCGAGTTACGTCCTATACAAATCGCTGGCGGACATCCAGGGCGCGACATCCCAGACTGTGCCGTTCACGCGTGACTGGACCCCGCCCAGCCCATGGCCAGTGCGCGGCGCGCACCTGACCTATTTCGCGAACCCGAACTCGCCGAGTGGCACGATCCTCCGCCGGGAGGCCATTGCTCAGCTCGCCGAGCAAGTCGGCGGCCCGTTCGTACTCGACGAAGCCTACGCCGAGTTCGCCGAGGACAACGGCCTGTCACTCATCGGCCAACTGCCGGACTTCGTCATCACGCGGACGTTCAGCAAGTTTTACGCGCTGGCCGGCTTACGCTTTGGCATGGCCATCGCCGAGCCGAAGCTGATCCGCGAGTTAGCGAAGGTAAAGGATTCATACAACTGCGACGTGCTGGCCCTGGCCGCCGCCACCGCCACCATCGAAGACCAGGAATACTACTCGGACATCCGCTCAAGGATCCTGGCCACGCGCGGCCGGATGGCCGTGGCCCTTACCGAACTCGGCTTCGCGGTCACGCCGAGTCAGACGAATTTCCTCTGGTGCCGGCATCCGGAACGCCCGCTGAAGCCGATCTACGAAGCATTGAAGACCAAGAAGATTCTGGTCCGCTACATGAACTACCCGGACTCCGGGGACGGCCTGCGAATTACCGTTGGGTCTCCGAAAGACATCGAGAGACTGCTGACCGAGCTGGCCGTCATTTTGAAGCAGTAGGCAGCGTGACGCGAAACACCGTTCGTCCGTCGCGGCGCTCCCAGGTGATGCTACCTCCGTGGGCTTCGGCCGCCTGCTTCGCCACCGCCAGCCCCAGCCCGATGCCCTGCTCCTTACCCGTAACGAATGGCTCGAACAGGTTGCCGGTTACTTCCTCCGTCGGCCCCGGCCCCGAGTCGGTCACTTCCACGCGAAGAAACGAATCCGCGGATTCCGCGTCGAACCGGACTTCCACCCGTCCGCCCGGCCCGGCTGCATCCACGGCGTTGCCGATCAAGTTGCCGAACAAGTGGCTTAGTTGGGTTGCGTCGCCGCGGTACGGCATCGGCGGAGGCTTCACCCAATACAGTTCGCACTGCGTATGACGGCACTGGGGGCGATAAAGCGCGAGAGCCTGTTCCAACAGGTCAGCCAAATCGCACTCCATCCGGATACTCTCCGGGGGTTTGCCGAGGGTCAGAAACTGGCTGAGGTTTCGTTCGATTCGCGCGAGCTGGCGAAGCGCCACGTCGAGCGGTTCCCGATCCGCCGGCGGCACCTCTTCGGCATGCAGCTGAATGGCAAGCTTCGCCCCGGCCGCCGCGTTCCGAAGTTGGTGCGCGAGGCCGCCAGAAAACTGCCCCAACACCCGCAGGCGTTCGTTCCGCCGAAGTTCTCCTTGCATCGCCGCCAGTTGTCGCAGCATATCGTTGACGGAGGCTGTCAGATCCCGCAGTTCGTCGTCCGGGCTTGTTAGTGGCAGCGGAGTGAAGTCACCCGTCG
>JAAFHI010000408.1 GCA_013298335.1 Actinomycetota bacterium | reverse complement strand
GGCGGGCGATGACGATGCCGAAGGTGACGACGACGGGCCGGGTGATGCGATCCCACGCGCGCCACATGGCCTGGACCACCCGCAGGCGTCCGAGCGTCGCGCTGCCGCCGAGGAAAATCCAGAGGCCGATGGCGAGGAAGACAATGTTCGGCAGCCAGATGCCGATGGCGGCGGGAAGCGCGCCGCTGCGGGCCGCGCGTTCGCCGCCGAGAAACAGCAGGTAAAACCCGAGCGTGACAAGGGTTCCGAGAAACAGCCCCGAGGATTTGCCGCTCCGCTGGGTCGTGATGCCGAGCGCCACGCCGAAAAAGGCGAAAATCAGACAGGTAACCGGCAGGGCGAGCCGCTTGTTGACCTCAACCGCGAGCGCCTTGGCTTTTCCTTTGGCCGGTTGTGTGGTGACCAGTTCCGGGAGTGTCTGGAGTTCCGGTCCGGGCGGCTCCGGTTTGAGGTCGGATTCCGCGTCGTCGGATTTTCCGCCGAGGCTGAAACTCACCGTCGCGTTTCCCGAATAGCTCAGGGTGTAGTTCTGCTTCGGATTCCACTGGCGCGACTCCAGGCCGTAGACCCGGCTTTTCGTGAGCCGGAGTTCCGCGTCGCGCAGCGTCTGGCCCAGTACGAGCTGTCCAGCTTCCGCCGTGTAGATTTTCGGTTCCTGCGCCGCCTTGTCGGGCGACTCCTCGGCGATGAAGATGTGTTCCCACGACGCCAGATCGGTGCCGCTCTCGATGAAAAGCACCTTTCCGGGCAGGTCTTCGGTGAAGGTTCCCGGCTTGATCTGGGTCTCGATGCTCCGCAGCAGCAGGTCGGAACGGGTTTTCTTGAGCTGGTTGAGCGAATTGACCGCCGTCGGGAGCAGATAGAAGGTGTTGTAGGCCGTCAGCCCCGTCACGACGAGGGCGACGCTCATCACCGGTCGAATCAACTGGAGCGGACTGACGCCCCCGGCCCGCATCACGATGATTTCGCTGTCGCCGGAGAGCCGGCCCATCGCCATCATCACGCCGAGCAGGAATCCGATCGGCAGCGTGAAGACCATGATGCTCGGAAGCAGCGAGATGACGAGCATGAGCAGGGGCGTCCGCGACAGGCCGCGCCGCGAAAACACCACGAACAGTTCCGAGAACCGGTTCGCCTCATGAACGAAGATGACCGCCGTCAGAAGAAAGAAGGCAATCAGGACGTAGGGGATGATTTCCCGGATGACATAGCGGTCGAGCAGACGAAACATAGCGCCGGATAGTGTAGGGTGAATGCGGTTTGAGGGGAAGAGCGGGTTTCTGGTGAAAAGGGATCAGGGGACAGGGATCAGGGATCAGCTTTTTTGGAAGAGGGACCAGGAATCGGGGATCAGGGACTAGGAATGGAAATGTTTAGATATCCCATACCAAGGGTTTCAGGTCGAGCTTTTCCATTTTGAGAAGTTGCACCTTGAACGCGAAACACGCTTCACTAGATTCGATTCCAAACCTGACCTCTGATCCCTGACCCCTGATCCCTTTTTAACGGGGTACGCTTCACTGGCCTCAATTTGAAACCTGGTCCCTAATCCCCGACCCCTGATCCCTCTTCAAGGAAAGTTGCCGATATGCCTGAACTCAAGAACGCGGTCGGCTGGACGCAGCCGGACGCCCTGGCGTTGCTGGCCGAGTTCGCGCCGACGCCGGAAGACCGTCCCGCCGAGTTTCGCGAGGCCGAATTCGGGGAAGACGCGAAACGGCTGCGGGTCACCGCCGACGGATACCGTCTGGCCGACGGGAAGCTGTGCCTCCGCGCCGCCCGGATTCAGACCGTCTCGGCGGATGTGGCGACGGTGATGGTCTATCCGACCGCCGATCCGGCGCGACTGCCGATTTTCGCCTGCGAATGGGTTGTCGTGGGTGACCGCGCCCACGTTCTGGTGCTCGATGTCGAGTTTGCGGGGGATCGCCCGGCGTTGCGCGACGGTCTCCGTCCGGTTCTGAAACCCCTTTTTGACGAAATCGTTCCGTTTTTTCCGGCGAATCGCGACCTTCCGGCGTGGTTTACCGAAATTCGCGAGGAATGGGCGATTTTTTCGAGCGGCGATCTGGCCGGACTCGCCCGCATCCGCGCCGCCGCCCGTGCCTATTTGCAGGCGACCATCGAACACGCCTACCGTCCGAACCTTCCCGCCGCCGTGGCTGGTCCCGATCACCCGGACGTCGCGGCCTACAAACACCATCATGCCGTCAACTCGCCCGGATTCGCGCTGATGGTTCCGAAGGCCGGGGCAGATTGGACTGACCGGTTTCTCAATCGGTGGCATTTTGGACCAGTCTGATAGGCGTGGGGCATTTTGGGACACACCGGGTTCGGAAAATTGTCCCACGGCGCCGTATATTTATAAAAATACAATGATTGGCCGTCAGGAAAATAAAAAACAAGTCCATATATAAGAACTGTTTAAGGGGAATTCCGGTTTTTAGCGAGGCGTCCGTGGTTTGTGGCACGCGGATTGTTAAGTAATAAGGCAACAAGTTCAGTTCGGTAGCGTCCGGTTTTCGAACCGCGCACGACTGAAACGGCGGGCCGGTTGCCAACGAATCGTTCAAGGGGCTGCAAAGATTTTTTGGCTTCCGGCCTCCCTTCATTTTTTACCCTCCGTTTTTCATTCCCTCCGTCATCAACTCCCAAAACGTCCTCGGGAGTGGTAAGGTGCGGGCGCTCTCCTCAAACTCCGATATTGAAAGACAGGATCCCCGGATCTTTCCGGAAGGATTTCCACGAGCGATGTCCAGCTCCGCATTTACGCCGAAACCATCACCGGCGGCTGACCGACTGACCTACGATACCGAATCCGGGGTCATTCTCGACGATCAGCGCGAACGGGTGATCTGGGTTCCGGAAGATCTCGTCCAGTCGATCCACGCCGTCATCCGGCGGCGGATGCCCGACGTCGCCGCCCAGACGCTCTACCGTTTCGGTCGTCTGTGGGGCGAGCGTTTCTTTGTGCAGGTGACCGACCGAATCGCCGCAACCGCTTCCAAAACAGGTACTTCCGATCTTTCCTCGCGCGCCTTTTTCTCGCGCTGCGACGAAGTGTGGGGGGAATGGGGCTGGGGGCATTTCGAGGTTGTCGAACTCGGCGCGGCCACGCTCATCAATCTCTACAACTCTCCGATCGCGCTGTCGCTCGGGAATTCGAGCGAGGCGGTGGACGACCTTTTTGCGGGCATGTTCGCCGGACTGTTTTCGAAACGGTCCGGGGCGACCGCCGAGAGCGTTGAAATCGCCTGTCTGGCCAAGGGGGCTCCCTACTGCCGCTTCATCGTGGGCGACGAGGCCATCGTTCGCAAAGTCTATGCCTGGGCGGCCTACGGGACCGCCACCGACGACATTGTCCGCCGACTCTCGCGCAACGGGGAATGACCCCGCGCGGGTTCGGACCGGATTGATTTGAATCTTTTAAAATGCTGATTTCATTTGGGTTGCCGCTTTGAAAGGGCATCCCGATGGTCCTGAAACGACGCTACGCAGGAGTGCGCCATGCCGGTCCCGGTCGAACGCGAGTTCAAACCGAACTACTTCACGCCACAGGATTTCGCCTTTTACGACACCGAGTCCGGAGAGGTCGTCTCGCACGACGGCCTGCGGATGCTGCTTGCGGGCGATGTCATGATCCTCTCCCTTCAGCAGGCGCTCGAAGGGTTCGCGGGCGACGCCTCGGCGGAGATCCTTTACGACATCGGGTTCGACTGGGGGCAGCGGCATTTCGCCAATACCGACCGGTTCATTTTCGAAAATTACGGATTCCATCCAAACGTTCCCGACACGCCGCTTTCGGGCTATGCCTTTCTCTGCGACCGGGGAACGGCCGCTTCCGGGTGGGGACGCTTCTTTCTGGTCGAGGAAAACGGCCTGATTTACGTCCATCTGCACAATTCCTGCTATGCGATGACTGTCGGGCGCATCGGGCGTCCGGCGTGCCACCTCTACGCCGGTCTGTTCGCGGGCATTTTCAGCGCCGCGTCCGAGACCGAACTCGCCTGCATCGAGGTCATCTGCTACTCGATGGGGGCCGACTTCTGCCGCTTTCTGCTCGGCAGCCGCGAACAGATCGACGCCGCG
Organism: Actinomycetota bacterium; assembly: GCA_013298335.1. Lineage (GTDB taxonomy): Bacteria > Acidobacteriota > Blastocatellia > Chloracidobacteriales > Chloracidobacteriaceae > JAAFHI01. Next base: position 528 of record JAAFHI010000408.1, on the reverse strand, counting down.
GCGTTCTGGCTGGAATCGGGCATGACCTACGAGTCCCTGAGCGAGGCGATACCGTGACGAACGATCGCGACGATATGAAAACCGGAACGCCCCCGCTTCGGGCCTTCCCGGAAACCGCCGAGGCGGCGGCGATGCTGCGCGCGCTGGGCGGGGTCGAGCAATCAAAAACCTCCCTGAACGTGGCGGCGGTGCCCGAACTCGGCGAGGCGCCGCGCGTGTTGCGGCGCTTTTCGGCGGACGAATCCCCCGAAATTGCCGCCCCGCCCGTGGAGACGTTACCGCCGCCGGTCGAGCGGGCGTCTCTACCGGTTTTTGAACGCATTCTGGATATTCGCCAGACGCTGCGGATCGGGGATCAGCCGCGTCACGCGGGCGCGAACGGCGAAACCGTCCGGGAGTTTTTCCGTCGGCTCGTCAGGCCGCAATGAGTCCCAATTTTCGGGAAGGGAAACGTCGTGAACGGGCCGACCACTACGTTCGATTTTGAAAATACGGGGAAAACGCCGGTGACCCTGATTCTGGAACCGG
>JAAFHI010000040.1 GCA_013298335.1 Actinomycetota bacterium | reverse complement strand
TGCGGGGAACGGCTTGCTTGACAAACATCAAGTATCACCCGTATCGGTTCATCCCCGCGTGTGCGGGGAACGGTGCGTGCGCCCTCCCGACGGCGACCTTGTGCGCGGTTCATCCCCGCGTGTGCGGGGAACGGTTGATGTGGGCCACGACCTGCGCCTCGTGATCCGGTTCATCCCCGCGTGTGCGGGGAACGGTCGCTGTCCCGCTCGACGTCGTACCGGGCTGCCGGTTCATCCCCGCGTGTGCGGGGAACGGGGCGGCGACTCTTGACGTTCCGAGTTCGAGCCCGGTTCATCCCCGCGTGTGCGGGGAACGGTTCGAAGGGACAACGGGCGAAGGCATCGCGTGCGGTTCATCCCCGCGTGTGCGGGGAACGGTCCTCTTCCAGCGCAAAAATCACCGCGATTGACGGTTCATCCCCGCGTGTGCGGGGAACGGCTTGACGTAATTCGTGCCCATAATTGGAAATCCGGTTCATCCCCGCGTGTGCGGGGAACGGGCCCCCAGCGTGTCCATCGCGTCCCCGGTCGCCGGTTCATCCCCGCGTGTGCGGGGAACGGTAGGTAGAGGCGATGGTGATGGTGGAGCCCGCCGGTTCATCCCCGCGTGTGCGGGGAACGGCGAAGCCGTTTCGTGACACCCACCACCCTGAACGGTTCATCCCCGCGTGTGCGGGGAACGGACTTCCCAGATTTCGTTGAATTCAGGGAAGTTGCGGGAGCGTACATGAGCTACCGACTTTTGGCCACCCATGTACGACGGAAAATTCCAGATTTTCAAACATCATTTCGGGCCTCCCTTTCCGGTTCGATCAGGTCCGGAAGGCGATTCCGGAGCTTTGTCTTCCGGAAGAAATCGAACCAGTTGTACGCCGTCGAAATCAACCGGGATACGGCGGTTTTGCCCCAGCGTACGCACCTCGAAACCCGATTCCGTCGGGGCATTCCACATCATGACCGCACTGCCGTCCTCGATTCCCTTCTCCACGTTTTCCCAGATGTGTTCCCGGACGCGGGCCGAGTAGACGCCGACATAGACGCCCGCCCGAACTTCGAGCAGCCAGATCGCGAGGCGTCCGCGCAGACGAGGCGGCGCGTTTTCAACCACGATGACCAGCATCGCCGATATTCTCCGGGTTCGGAATCGCCGGACCGACCGCTTCCGGCGCGGGTGCGGGGGGCGTCATCTCTCCCGCCGACAGTACTTCCTCGATCATCGGAATCAGTTTTTCGAGCAGGTTCGACCGCCGGAACACGTCGCGGCAGGCCAGCCGGACTTCCCTTTCCGGATTCGACGGGGCGGGAGTCCGACCGGCAATCTTGAACGCCGCCGGGACGACGGTTTCGAATTTGACGATGTCGGCGATGTCGTAGACGAACGACAACGGCTTGCCGGTGTGGATGAACCCGATGGCGGGGGCATAGCCCGCGGCCAGCACGGCGGCCTCGGTCACGCCGTAGAGGCAGGCCGTCGCGGAACTCAGACACTTGTTCGGCAGATCGCCCGAATTCCATTCCGTGTAGTCGTAATTTCGGCCCTTCCAGACCACGCCATACTGCCTGGCGAGCAGGTCGTAGGTCTGCCGCACCCGGACGCCCTCGATGCCGCGCAACTGTTCGACGCTGCGTTTTGCCGGTGGTTCTTCCTTGAAGCGCATTTCGTACATTTTCCGAACGACCTTGAGCCGCGCCGTGTCGTCGAGGGCGAGTTTCGCCTGATAGAGCAATTTGTCGGAACGCGCGCCGCCGGGCTGTCCGGCGGAATAGAACCGGACGCCGCCCTCGCCGCACCAGATGAGAAGTGTCCCGACCTCGGCGGCGAGTTTCGCGGCGGCGTGCGACAGGCGCGTGCCGGGTTCGAGCATCAGGCACGCGACCCCGCCGAGCGGAATGTGGGTGCGGACGCCGGTTTTGTCCACCAGCACGAACGCCCCGTCAAGCACGTCGATTTCGCCCCGCTCCACGAACAGCAGCGACAATCGTTCCTTGATCTGGATGGGTTTGAGCGGATCGAGCATTTTCTTTGGACCGCGCGCGCCCTGCGCGCATGAGTTTGGAGAATTGAAAACTCGCGCCAGTGGTGCGAGAAATTCACCGCGCGAACACAACCGAGGAGAAAAGACGGTTCACATGCAAAAGCAACACGAAGAACCGGTTGATCCGGAGGAATTCACCATCCAGCTCTCCAAGGGCGGAACCCTCCGGGTGATGAGCCCCCGCCTTCGCCTTTCAAACCCCGCCGATGTCCGGCTTTTTGAAATGGAAGTCGAGGAAATTCCACCCACGAAAATGGATGGCGGTTAGACCCACGAACTTCCCGTCAATTTCTGCAACCACTGGCTGCATTTTTTGGATTTTTCTCAAAAAAAGTGCAATGAACGGTTTTTCTCTCACCACCGGTGAGAGAATTTGTCTTCAAGTCATGCGCGCCGGTTGCGCGCGGTCCATTGTTCAGGGTTCGACTTCCTCAAGCAGTTTGGCAATCTGTTCGGGCGACGGAAGCTGCCCGGCCAGATTCGATGGCAACGTCGGCGTCAGCCGGTATGAACCGACGCCGATTGGCGTGGTCGCCTCACGGAGCGCGTACTCGACGATGGTTCGATCCCGACCGCGACATAAAATGATGCCGATGGAAGGATTTTCGTCGGGGAGCCGAACCGTGTCGTTCAGTACCGCCAGATAAAACTGCATTTTCCCGACATGCTCCGGCTCGAATTCCCCGATTTTGAGTTCAACGGCGACCAGCGCCCGAAGCGTCCGGTGGTAGAGCAGAATGTCGATGAAAAACTCCTTGTCGCCGACTGTCAGGCGGTACTGACTTCCGACAAACGTGAACACACCGCCCATTTCCCTCAAAAACGCCTCGACCCGGGCGATCAGACCCGCTTCGAGCTGGCGTTCCGTAAATTCATCGCCGAGATCAAGAAAGTCGAACGTGTATTCGTCCTTGACCGCCAATTTTGCCCGGTTGCGGACCTCCTCGGGGAGCGTCCGGTCGAAGTTCGTCTGATTCCCGAGCGTTTTTTCATAGGTTTTCATCTCGATCTGGTGAATCAGGACGTTCTTCGACCAGCCGAACTTGCGGGTCATCCGGATGTAGAACTCTCGTTCAAGCGGGTCCTTGCACTGCATGAGAATGATGCAGTTGTGCGTCCAGCCAATTTCTCTCACCAGTGGTGAGAGTTTTTCATCGTTGGCGTATTCCTCGTAAAACTGCTTCATTTTCCAGAGGTTAGGCGTGGAGAACCCGGAAAGGCCGGGAAATTCGGCCTGCAAGTCCTTGGAGAGTTGAACAACGACGGACCGTCCCCAGGATTCCCCCTGCTGGCGTTCGACGATCATCCGCCCGATATCCCAATAGAGGGAGATCAGTTCCTGGTTAACCGCCCGCAACGCGGCGTATTGCGCGTCGCGAACCCGCTGCCTGATCGTGCCGAGCAAGTCGGCGTATTCGGACGGAAGGAGATCGCCCATCTTTGCCCTCTTTTCTTCAAGTCATACGCGCAGGATGCGCGTGCTCCAACGCACTTCCCTATCCCCGACCGAGGACGAGCAGACCGCAACCGAACGCCTTCGCCGGACCGATGCCGGTCCGGATGAGGGTATTCAATTTTTCGGAATCGCGGACTTCCGCCACGCCGGTAAAGGTCACGGTCGCGTGTTTTCCCGGACGGGTCTTCCCTTCTCCGCTCCGAATGGTGAAAAACAGGTCGCGCCATTCGACGATGTTCGATTCGAGGATGTCGGCGGCGGGCGCAAGCTGCCGGGTCAGCCATTCGAGCCGGTGATCCTCGCGAATCAGGGGAATCCGGGCCTGGCGTCCGGCGTCATCGGGGCCAGTCTTCTCGGTTAGCCGCTTGACCGGGTTGGCGCAAACGGTAAAGCGGACGAGTTGCCCCTCGGTCGGTCGGGGGTCATAGGGTTGAATCTTCAGCAGCCGAATCGTCGGGTCGGACGGCTGGACCGGCTCGGTTTCCGATTGCAGCCGGACCTGCACGGGCTGGCCGAATTTCCCCCACCGGACGCAAAAGAGAAACGGACGGTCCGTGCCCGGCGGAAAATCGGGAAAGCCGTGCCACAGGGCGCGGTGCAGATCGTAGGGGTTGCGGGCGTGTTTCCAGTCGAGTTCCCAGAATGAAATCCGCATCGCTTCAGTCCTCGCTTTCTTCCGCCGGGTCAACCGGGTCGAAGGGCGTTTCGGCATGAATGTACAGCGTCCGGGCGGCGAACTGCCGTTTCGGGTGACCGGTCGGCACGTCCCGGACGGTGTACCGGTTGGGGCTGTCGCCAGGCATTTCGCTGTAGATCGTGCCCGCGCCGGGTGGCACGAGCGCGAGCGCGGCGTGAAGATCGTCCGCTGTGACGGTTTCTAGCGCCGGATCGAGCAGCGGAAAACTCAACGGGCAGGACCGCCGCCCGAGCGTCGGCGTGAAAAACGGTTTGCGGGCGGCGGCGCGGATTTCTTCGAGGGAAAAGACCGCCTCGGGGCGACCTTCAAGCGCAACGGTGAAATGCGCGTCGCAGAGGTACTCGCGCGGACTCACCACCGCCCCCTTTCGAGTCGAGCCGGGCACGAGTCGCGGTTCAAGAATCGTGTGGTAGTCAGTGATTTTGCGCGGAAGCAGTGACTTTTCCTTTTTGTACTCCAGCCGGGTCCGGGCATCGGCGCGCGCGGCGTACCGAAAACTCTCGGACAGGTCGCGCAACCGGCCCGGTTCGGCGCGGTCAATGCCCAGGCAGGCCCCGAGCAGGCCGACCAGCCCGCTCCGTGTGGGAAAGATTTCCACCGGGCGAAAATCCTCGTAGGTGTGTCGCCCCCACGCCTGCATGACGCCGCGCAGACGGAGAATCAGAAATTCGGGCATGGCGCGTTACCTCGTTCCGTCGGCGCGAATCCAGTTTTCGAGTTCCGCCATCGACGCGAGTTTCGGACCGAGCCCGGTTTCCCGCAGCGAAAAGACGGCGTGCGATTCATTCAATCCGTAACCCGTCCGGACCGATTCGATGTAATTCTCGAAGGCGGCCATTGAGGGCTTCAGAAAACCGCCGTCGCGGTCGCGGCGAATCGGGGCTTCGAAGGCGTTGGCCCCGGAAACCGGAATATCCCCAAAGGACGCCATTACGAAATCAGCGAGGTTGTGGGCGGCGAAGGTGCGCTGCTTGGCTTCCGGAACGACGGTGGCCAGCAGGTAGGCGAAGTGCGCGGCGATGTCGAGCGCGTCGGCCCGGTTCGCGTCGCCGAGGTTGGTCTGAAGCTGGCCGAGGTTGACGCTGGCATAGCGGTAAAAGACCCCGGAACTGAATTCCTGAGTATTCAAATGGCCCGCGCCGACTTCGCCCGCGTCCACGACGAGATCGTCCACGGCGGTGAACCAGTCGAGATCCGCGTCAACCGCGTGAGTCGTGATGGCGTGGGCGACGGAAACCGCGCCGTCCACCGGCATCATGATTCCGGCGGTGGTCATGCGCCCGGAAAGCGCGATGTCCACCGCGCCGCGCAGGGACGCCCGCACCTGCCGGACTTCATCACCGAGCCTGCCGCCCTTCCCTTCATCGAAGAGTTTCTTAACCTTTTTCGCATCCGGTTCATTTTGAACGAGTTCGCAGATTTTCCGGACTTCTGAAACACTCCACGGCGCGACGGCAAGTTTCGTTTCCTTGGCTTCGTCACCGGCGGTTGCGCCCTTTTTCGTTTTTTTCGAATCGTCGTCGGACGGTTCGTCGCGGGCGATGAGATTGACCACGCGGGCAACGAGGTCTTCCGGAAAATCGGCGGCAAGCTGCTCCGAGAAGCGCCGCGTCAGACTGTCAAGTTTGTTGGTCCGGATGGACGGCTCACCGAGCCGCACGCGGTAGGCGTCGCTGTGCCGGATCGCCCGCTTGAGCGACTGGCTCGACACCCGGACCCGCCGGACGCCGCCGAAAATGGCGGATTTTTGCATGTTGGCGTCGTCGCGGTTCAGACAGGACGGGCTGTGCGAGATTAAAACGTGCAGATTCAGGAAGTTGTGATTGGACATGACGGCTCCTTAGGGAAATTCGGTATGGCACCCCGACCGTCAGGGAGGGAAACGCTTCCTGACGGTCGGAATTCCATATCGTTTGCTATATCCCCGCCGGAGCGGGGAACGGTTCCAAACTCACCAGATGAAAGCTCGAAAATACGGGCCATCCCCGGTCATCCCAAGGAAACGGCCTCACCATCGCGGATTTCAAAAAAATTTACAAGTATTTACGTGCATACATTTGGAAAGAAATTTTTAACTGTCGGAGAAATCGTAATTCGCGTAGAAATCCTCGATCAGCCGCCGCTTGTTTTGTTCGCCCCAGTAGAAAAGGAGCGCGCCGAGTCGGTCCCAGTTGACGACCGGGAGATCAAGTTCCGACACCAGTTGGCGCAGGTAGCGGAGATCGTTCGGAAACTCCGACCGGGCGACCTGCATCATCCGCGTCTCGCTGATTTTTCGCCGGGCGAGCATCGCCCCAAGCGTTGGCGCGTCCGGGTTATGGCCCTCAGCCAGCGGCAGGAAATGAATCACGCGCAGCCAGCGTTCGAACTGCGGACCGTCCGCCGCTCCCGGCGGGACCAGCCGGTACACCGCCGGCACCAGACTCAGTTCCTCGAAATTCGGTGCGCGGCGGATATCGGCGCGCTGGCCGTTGCTCAGGCGCGTTTCGTAGGCCCGCTTCAATCCGACGAAATCCGGTTTCGTTTCAGTCGTGACGCTCATGCCTGTTCTCCTTGGGTGAGTTTCTTCAAATCCCGTTCGAGCGAACGCCGACTCATCGTCAGCGTTTTCAGCATTTTCGGGTCGGTCCGGTAGGAATCGGTCACATCCTCGAAAATCGCCCGCGCCTGCCTGCACAAAGCCGCCGTAAGTTCCCGACGGACGCGTGGCGCTTCATCCCATTCCATTTCGCGGAGCGTCCGGTGCAAGGCGGACTCGGAAGTCTGGTAAAACGATTCCTCGGCGCGTTCGGCAAGGCCGGGCACGCCAACGTTTTTCCCGAAGCCGTAGGTTTTTTTACGAAGCACATCCTTGACCTCGACCGCCTCGGCGATGATTGACCTCAGAATTTCGACTTCGTCCTTCCAGCCATGGGCCAGGCTGAAACGCTCGTGCCGCCGATCTGTGATGGCGGCCTGATTGTTGCGATAGCCACCGACGATCAGGTCGAGCGGTTCCAGCGAATCGAAAACCCGGTTGAAGTGGGTCACCACGAGTGCGGGCGACGAACCTTCCTTTTGCGCCTCCGGGCCGTCGGCAACCATCGACGTAAGCTGAGTCCAGGCTGGGGCTTTCGTGGTGAACGAACCGTACCGTTCCTCGGGTCCGCTGCCCTTGTCCTTCCACTGGCGCGGACCGTGCGGATGCCGCCAGGTTCCGAGAATCGCAAAGTTGAACTTTTCCTTGAGAAAGCCCGATGCCAGCGCGAACGCCCCGCCGCCACAGATCGGGCAGATTCCGGCGTGCCAGCCGATGACTTCGAAGCGCGCCGGTTGCCAAAACAGGCCGCGCAACAGGCCGATCTTCCCCGCCGGGATTTTTTCCTCGGAAAGAATCGGCGAAACCCACGTCGGAACATCGTATTTGTCGCGCGGCGGATAGGTCTCGCCCACCCATTCCGACGAAAGTATGTTGCGCCAGACGGTCCGCCGCTCGGTCGGCCCCTTCACAAAGGTATTGATCGGCACGCCCCCGCGCAGGCTTCCCTTGAAACCACCACCCAGACTCGGGCAGTTCATCGCCTGATTGAACAACGCAATCGCGACGCAGCTTTCACAGGCGGCGGCGACTTCGTCGGTCGGATTGAACATTGCGTGATTGTTGCCCTCCGGCAGTCCCGGAAAGAGCTTTTGAATCGGAGTGGCGTCCTTCGCGCCGACGCCACGCGATTGCATGAACGGCGTTTCGGGGTGCCGAACCTCGAACCAATCGGCATACGGCGCAATGCCGGCGTCGAATTCCGGCTCCGTCAGCGGCGTGCGTTCACGTTGACGGACTTCGGCGGCGTTTTCAGGCGTAAAAATCACCTGCGCCAACGAAATCAGGAGTTGCAGGGTCGCCAGATTGAAATCGTCGCGGTTCAGGCCGAATTCGAGGCTTTCATGTTCCACGCACAGAAAACGACGGAATGAAATGTGACGGAATCCGGTTTCGTCGCGGACCGGTATCCATGGGTCAAGCAGCAGGTTCATGAGGCCGTTTCCTCCATCTTCAGGCCGAAGTAGTGGTTGTAGGAAAATTGTCCATCAGTTGAGACCCAGCGCCCGTCGCCCTCGGCGGACATTTCCAGAAAGTAAACGTCTTCTTCCGGTTTGGGGAGAAATTTTTTCCAGGAATGCGGGGCATTGACCGAATTCCGGTCGAGGAGTTCGCCGAGTTTGAACTCGTCGTCATTCGGGAAGGCCTCGCCTTCGAGCGAGCGCCGCGCTCCGCCGCCCGCGAGAATCGGAACGACCTTGGCCGACATTTCGCCGTCCCGCGTCAGGATTGCGGCCTTCCCTTCCGTATCCTCAAACGGATTCGTCCCGTCGGAATCGGCGCTGGAAAGCAGCTTCGCCCGGTATCGTTTTCCGACCTGCTCGTTTTCATATTTCTCATGGGCCGCCTCAAGTTCGGACGGTTCCCCGATCCACGGTTCTTCGGAGAAAACCTCGCGGAGCCACGGGCGGTTGACCGCCGGAAATTCGGCTTCCGGCGAGCGCTCGATCAGGTCCCGCGTCCGCCAGAGCCATTTGGGCGTGTCGTAGATCAACGCGTGCAATCCGAAGTCGTCGCCCTCCGGCGCGAGAACGAGGCATTCCGCGTTTGAAACGCCGAAACGGGCGTCGCGCGCGTGCCGCCACAACCGCCCGACGCGCTGAATCAGAAGTTCAATCGGACACAGGTGCGTCACAATCCAGTCGAAATCGAGGTCGAGGCTCTGCTCGATGACCTGTGTGGCGACCACCACCCGTCCGCCCGAAGCGGACCGTTCGGCTTGTTTGCCGTAGGCTTTCAACACGTGGTCCTCGATTCGGTCCCGGTCCTGAAACCGAAAGCGGGCATGAAAGAGGTCCACCCTGTCGGCCAGTTCCGGAATGCCCCGCAGCCTTGCCGCGAACGCCTGCGCGTCGGCGACGAGATTGCATACCACGCCGACCAGTGCGCCCGCGCGAACTTTCTCCACGATTTCCCACACCGTGCTGTCGTCCGGGCGCATGTCCGGCGTCTGGCGGACGGCAAATCGTACTGGTTTGGGAATTTCGGGCATCGCGGGTCGGCGGGTGACGACATCTCCACCGACGGCGGCGGTGACAAGGGGGTAATCGCAATCACCCGCCGGTTCGACCATCGTTCCACCCCATTTTTTCAGAATTTCGGCCCGGCGACTTTCCGGCAGCGTCGCGGAAAGCAGAATGACACTCCCGCCCGCGCGTTTCTGGCGTTCGATGACCCGGTTGAGAAGTTCATTCATATAGCTGTCGTAGGCATGCACTTCATCAACGATCAGAACGCTTTTCCCGATCCCGAACGACCGGACGAAATTGTGCTTCACCGGCAGGACCGACAGGAGGACCTGATCCACCGTGCAGACCCCGAACTGGCCGAGAAATACCCGCTTCCGGCTCTGGGCGAGCCATTTGGCGCACTGGGCGGCGGCTTCTTCCTGGCCCTGGGCCGTTGGCCCCAAGGCGGCCCGTTTCAGATTTCGAAACCGGTGGTTGAATCGCGCTTTTCCATGAGCGAGAACGAACTGCGCCGGGCGGTCGGGAAACATCCGCCGGGCCGGACCGTCTTTTTCATCCGTGAGCCGTCCGAGCATCGCGTTGGCGGTCGCCTGCGTCGGCAAGGCAAACACCACGCTTGACCCGAATCCCGCCGAAATCAGCCGCGAAGCCAGCGCGGTCGCCGCCTCGGTTTTCCCCTGTCCGGTTGGAGCTTCAATCAGAAACAGACCCGGACCGAGCGGAAGATCGTCAATCAGGGTCTGGACGCCGCGCGGGTTTAACGCCGAATACAGTCGGGCCATCCCGGCTTCATCGGCGGGTCGGGCCGTCATCCCGCTTTCATCCAGGGCGCGGGGGGCAAACTCAGGGTCGTTCGTCCTGGAATTGAAATAGTCCCGCGGTGAAACATCCGGATTCGCGACATATTCGAAAATGTCGTCGTTCGAACCGATCCAGTCACACACGCAACAGAACCCGGCGAGCAGGTCCGGCATCGGCGGCGGCGCGTCCGCGAGCGACAGGCCGACGGGTTTCAAGAACATTGATTCAAGCAGGAACAGCCACTGTTTCCGGGCTTCGGCGTCGTGGTTTTGTACTTTTGGGTCGGTGAACGGTTTTTTGAAACCGGGGTCCGGTCGCCCGTGATGGCCCGCGACGGCGTCCATCCACGGCTTCATTTCTTCATCCGCCGAGACCCCGTACGCTGCTTTTTCCCTTTTGAACCAGTTGAGTCCAGCCGGGCCGTGATCGAAGTAGTTCTTTTCGGCCTCGATTTTCGGATTTTGCAGGAGCGGATTGAGCGCCTCCGCCACCAGACGGGCCTTCAACTGAAAGCGGAAGTCGAGCTTTCCGAGATCGTGGAGCGCGACGAAAAACAGGACCCACGCCCGGACCAGCACTTCCTCGGCGCGGCCTGTCCGGACGAACGCCGACCGGAGCGCGGCGTCCGTTTCCCACCAGCGGGCCGCGACCGCCGCCACGTCGAGACAGTGGTAAACAAACAGATGATGGCTCGGCCCGGCATCCTTCGCGTGGGCCTTTCCCCAATAGGCTTTCAATATTTCAGGGAACTCGTTCATTTCGTTACACCTCCGCGAAATGCCAGCCCTTCCTCACGGTCAGGCCGCTGTCATATTCGGCAAGACTACCCGAGGGGGTGGACAAGTACGGTCCATTCCGAATTAGCGATTCAGGGATTTTTCGAGAATTTCGAAAATTTTCGCGCGGAGGTTGGGCGGCGAAAGGACCTCGATATCCGGCAGCCAGCTCAGAATGAAGCGTTCGAGGCCGCGTCCGCCGGCAACGGTGAGTTCGATTTCGACGGACGAATCGGTTTTGACGAGGGTTTTCTGGGAGGGATGAAACTGCCGCTCGGCAAAGACGTTCGCGGTCGACCCGGTTGCCCGCAGGCGGACCGTCACCGGATCGCCGTGGATGCCATTGAAGCAGTTGGCTTCCATGAAGCGTTCGAAATCAAAATCGGCGGGCCGTTCGAACCGTTCGTCGGTCAAATCCAGTTGGAGGATGTGATCCACGTTGAACGGGCGAATCTCGCCGCTTTTGGCGTCGTGACCGAGGGTTTTGAGCGTGCCGCCGTCGGGGTCAAAGTAGACCGCGTAGGGTTCGAACGCGCGTTCACCGGGCGGGCGTCCGTGGGAGCGATAGAACAATCGTACGCGGCGGCGCTCGGCGGCGGCGGTCGTCAACTGATGGATGGTTTCCGCGAATACCGAGTAATCCTTTGCCGGAATCAGGGCCGTGCCGTAGACACGCGCCAGTTCGTCGAGCTTTTCCTGCATCCCTTCCGGCATGGCCGCCCGGATTTTGGCGAGTAGTCCGCGCCCCGTCTCCGCAAAGGGTGTCCCGAACGCCGTCAGCCGGTGGCGGAGATGGATCGCTGGGCAAGCAGCAAGGTCGAGAGTTCCGCAAGGGTCAGGGGCGGGGGCCTGAATCCCACAAGTTTGTAGACCACTTCCCCACGTTCGTTGCGTTCCTCGGAGACCT
>JAAFHI010000466.1 GCA_013298335.1 Actinomycetota bacterium | reverse complement strand
ATTCACGCTGGATGTCGTGCATGACGGCGAGTCGGGCGCGCAGCGCGGGCCGACCGGCGGATACGCGCTGATTGTACTGGACGTCATGCTGCCGGCGGTCAATGGCTTCGATGCGCTCCGCAGAATCCGGGCGGTTTCAAGCGTGCCGGTGCTGATGCTGACCGCGCGGGGCGACGACGTGGACCGCATCGTCGGGCTTGAAATCGGGGCCGACGACTACCTGCCGAAACCGTTCAACCCGCGTGAACTGGTTGCCCGCATTCGCGCCATCCTGCGCCGCGCCAAGCCTGAAACCGGTGGCGACACCCTGAATGTCTCCGATGTGGAAATTGATTTCGGCTCGCGTTCGGTCCGGCACAACGGGGAAAACGTGACCGTGACCTCGGTCGAATACGACGTACTGGTGACGCTGCTTCAGGAAGCCGGGCGCGTGGTGTCACGCGAGGATGTTTCCCAGAAAGCCCTCGGACGCCCGTTCAATCCCTTCGACCGCAGCGTGGACATGCACGTCAGCAACCTGCGCAAGAAGCTCGGCCCGCACACCGACGGCAGCGAACGCATCAAGTCGGTTCGCGGCGTGGGCTATATCTATACGACGCTCAAGTGAGTCTTGGAGTCGGGAGTCTTGGCGTCTGGGAGTCAGGAGAAAGTCTTGGCGTCTAGGAGTCTAGGAGTCTAGGAGTCAGATAAACAATAAAGCGGTTTTTGGTTGATGGCTTTTGACTCCTAGACTCCAAGACTCCTAGACTCCAAGACTCCCCGTCATCGTCTGAAAAACAGTTCATACAGCGAGAGCAGAATCTCGATGAAGATGAGGATGATGACGTACCACTCAAGTCTCAGCGTCCGGCTGCTCTGGAACAGGTCGAGCAGGGTTTCGACGGTTCGTCCGATGAGGTCGAGTTTGCGTTCGAGCGCCTGTTGCCGTTCCTTGAGTTCGTACTCGTCTTCGAGTCGCAGATACAGGCGTTCGAGTTCGGGCCGGTCCCAGAGGAGTTCGGGCTTTTCCGAAACTTCGACGCGGCCCACCATCTTGTGCTGGATGAGCAGCGTGCCGCCGATCTGGCGGATGAGTTCCTTGCCGCGGGCGAGACCCTTGCCGCCCTGTTGAAGTTCCAGGGCGAGCGGTTCGATACGGTCGAACACTGCCGCGACCTGACCTTCGTAGTAAGCCAGCGTCACGCTTTTCGCCAGTATTTCCGCCACCAGTTGAATTCGCGCAATGCTGAAATCGTGGAGAAACACGACCCGTCCGTCGGAGCCTTCGGCGTGGGACTGGTCAGCCGCCAGCGTGGTCTCGTCAATTTCAGGTTTCTCGAAGCGTTCGGTGATGAACTGGGAGAGGTTTTTGAGGAACGCGGCTTCTTCGAGCGGATCGAGATCGAACAGCACCACCGCGCCATAGCGCATGAGGACCGCGCATCCCTTGGCCCCGGCGGGGATGACAAGCGGCTGCGATCCGAGACGATGGGTGGTTTCGAATGATCGCAGGTCGAGTTTTTCCCCGACGTATAGCACCCGGACCTTTGCCCGGTCGCGTTCGGAAAACAGGGGAGCGTTGGCGTTCGGTTGGGGTAGTTCCGGCATAGGGGCAAGGGTAGGAAACCCTGGGTTGCATCAGGTGTTTTCCATGTTCCGCATTCGATATTCCGCATTCCGCATTTCTTCACCGGTTGGCGCGGGCCAGAATATCACGGGCGCGGCGGGCGATGGCTTCATCAATGAACTGGCCGCGTTCGTCCTGGACGGCCGCCGATCCGTTGTCGAGGGCCTGTTCATACAGGGCCACCGTTTTCGTGGCCTGTTCGATCTGGGCTTCGGTCGGGGTGAAGACCTCGTTCACAATGGGTACTTGTGACGGGTGAATGCAGGCGCGGCCAAAAAAGCCGAGCCGACGGTAGGCTTCGGTCGAGCGCCGCAGCCCGTCGGCATCGGAAAGTCTGGTAAAGACGGCGGCCACGGGCGCGTCGAGGCCCATCGCGCGCGAGACGGTGGCGAGGTGCGACTTGGCGTACAGGGTTTCGCGTTCGTCGTCGCTGTGCTCGATGGCGAGGTCTCGGATGTAGTCCGACGCGCCGAACGACAGGTGCAGCACCCGCGGCGCGGCGGCGATTTCCCGGGCGTTAAGGATGCCTTTGGCGGATTCGATGGCGCAAACGACGCGAATGGCGCCAACGGGGAGGCCCGTGGCGGCTTCGACTTCGGAGACGACTTCGTTGACGCGGATGAGATCGGCGGCGGATTCGCATTTCGGCACCCGGATGGCGCTCAGGCCGGGGCCGACGATGGCGCGGACGTCCTCGCGCCACCAGTCGCTGTCGATGCCGTTGATGCGGACGAAGACCGGGATCTGGTTGCCGGTGGAGTCGGCGACGGCCTTGGCGACGAGCGCGCGGGCGCGGCTCTTTTCACTCGGGGCGACGGCGTCCTCAAGATCGAACAGGACGGCATCCGCGCCAACCGTGAAGACCTTCGTGAGAAGTTTTTCATTGCTGCCGGGGGCGAAAAGATAGCTGCGTGACAGACGTGGAAGGCGGTGCGGCATGGGAGGGTGTTTCCGGGATGTTAAGAATGGTGGAACACTTTTGGAGGTCGCTGAAAAATGGAGATTTTCCGGCGCGCTGTCTGTCATACTTCTCGCACTTCCAGGTTTGTTTCACGCGGCGGTCAGAACCGATGGCCGTCTCCCTGACGCGGAGGCTTCGATGTCTCGTTTGAATTTGGGCGGCACCCGATGGTGTCGGTGGCGTTTCTTTTTGTCCGTCTGCCTTTTGATTCTCGCATTTCGGATTTCGACCCCGGCGCAATCCGCCGACCTCCAGCCGCTGACGCAGGACCAGAAACTGGAGTGCGAAATTCCCGCCGGGGCGGTGCATGCCTTTCGTTTCGAGGCCGCCGCCGATACCTACATCTGGGTCGAGGTCGAACAGAAAAGTATTGATGTCAAACTGACGCTGTTCGATTCGGAAGGCAAGGAAATCGTCTCCGAGGACAGCCCACATGGAAACCAGATTCCGGAATCCTTCGAACTCATTCTGCCCAGGCCGGGGCAGTACCGCCTCGAAATCACGCATGCCAAACCGGGGCTGAAGCCGGGGAACTACTTTCTGAACGTTCTCGCGTTGCGTCCGGCGCTTCAAACCGACCGGGACTGGTTGCAGGCCACCGACTGTTTCAACCAGGCCATCTATCTGCGCGCCCGCAACACGTCGGAAAGTCTGCGCCAGGCCATCGCGAAACTTGAGGACGCGGCGAAATTCTACCGTTCCGCCGGACGCCTTCCGCAGCAGGCCAACGCGGTCGAATCCATCGGCGTGGTACGCAACGCGCTTGGCGATCCGTTCGGTGCCATCGAGCAGTATCACCAGGCGCTGGCCATTTTCCGCGAGGCGCGGTCCCCGGAACGCGAGGTCATATCGCTCTACAATCTCGGGGTGACCTATGGACGGGTCGGCGACGCCAGCCGGGGGTTGAAGTTTCTCGATGACGCGGTCCGGCTGGCGAAAGAAGTGAAGGACAACCGGATGCTGTCGTACGCGCGGACCGGTCTGAGCCAGCAGTATCTCCTACTCGGCGACATTCCGCGCGCGCTGACCGCCGCCGAGGAATCGGTCTCCGCCGCGGAGGGCGCCGCCGCGAATACCAAAGCCCCGGCGGACAATTCGAATCTCTCCGCCGCCCATGCCACGCTGGGCGTGGTGTATGCCCGGCTCGGCAACCTTCAGAAAGCACTGGCGGAGCACCGGATTTCCCTTGAATTGCTGACAAAAAACAACATCAAACGGTCGCAGGCGAACTGCCTGTATCAGATCGGCAAAACCCTCGCCGACCTGAACGACCCGGTGCCGGCCAAAGCCAGTCTCGATCAGGCGCTGGCCCAGGCCGTGACCTCCGGAGATCGCCAGCTTGAAGCGAGTATCCGCGCCGAACTCGGGCGGGTGGCGCTGGCGGCGGGCGATACGACCGAGGGACTGACGCAACTGGAAAATGCCCTGACCCTGTTCCGCGCGACCGAGGGCAAGGTCGGGGAAGCCGGAGTCCTGGTCAGGCGGGCACGGTACGCGCGCGATCAGGGCGATCTGGAGAAATCCCTCGCGGACGTTCAGGCGGCGGTGGATATCGCGGAATCGCTGCGCGGGAAGATCGGGGTCCAGAACCTCCGGGCGACCTTTCTGGCGGAAGTTCAGGAATACTATGAA
>JAAFHI010000402.1 GCA_013298335.1 Actinomycetota bacterium | reverse complement strand
GGTCTGGGTGCGCAGCCCGCGAGGGTCGGGTCACACGGCTCGGTGCGCGAGCTGGTCCCCATCGCGAGCAAATACGGATTTTTCTGGGGCGGTCACTACAGCAAGAGGCGTGACGGCATGCACTTCGAGGTGGCCAAGATTTTGTAAGGGATACCACGCCAGGGCGGCAGGTCATTCCCCCCGTTCCAAGTCGTGTCTGCTGAAGAACGGAGACCGAAGCCCGAATGAGAGAGCCGACCGTCGGTCACGCGGCGTTCGGTTCACTTCGGAAGGACGGGTGACAGAGGTAACTCTGTCGCCCGTCCATCGAGGCCAACTAACCCTTTGGAGGTTTCAATGGACTTTTTGAAATTTGGTTTCCTGAAAAGCCTGATGACCCAGGCCGCCGGCCACATCGTCGTGTGGACGGTGATGTTCGTCGCTGGTCTGCCGACCCCGGCCAAGGTTGTGATCGGTCTGGTGGTGGTCTTTTTGCAGCTCGTCTTCACGGGGCTGGCCAGCCACTTCAATCCGGACGGGACGCCCGCCGCCGTGGCGTACAAGCCCACGCCCAAGAATTGACCTTTGACATAAGGAGTCGCCGGTGTTTCGCAAGTTCCTCCTTTGGTTGCTCGACCTGTTTCGCCTGAAGCTCGACCCGGAGTTGGAGCTGAAAGTTGAGCGAGAGGCCGAGGAGGGCCGAAAGCTTGACCGGCAAGGGGAGGCTCTTCTGGAAGCCGACCGGAAGAAAGAAGAGCAACTGGCGGTCGAAGCCGAAAACCGAGTGGAAGCCGGTGACGAGGGTGAATTCCTGGCGAAACGCGGCCAAGAGATTGATCGCGAACTGGAGGAGGTCCGGAGTGAAAAAACTGTTCTGCCTGATCGTTCTGCTGACGTGCTTCGGGCTGACCTGTGAGGCCCAGAACCTGCCGACCGTCGTCGAACGACTGCCGAACGGCGACCTGATCGTGTCGGTCGAGGGGCGCGAGTACCGGGCGCTGACGCCCGAATCCACCAGGGCGATTCTGGAGCGAAAGGCCGAACTCGACCGGGTCACCCGCGAGCGCGACCTTCTTGTGAGCAAAGTTGAAAACCTCTCCGCGCAACTCGCCGTCGCGCGTCGGGAGGTCGAGATCGCCGACCGTCAACGCGCGATTGAGGCCGAGCGAGCGGAAGCGTTCCGCGCTCAGTTCGAGGCTGAGTCTGCGGCGCGCAAACGCTTGGAGGAATTGGTTGGGAAGCGGGGGCGAGTCTCCCGCTTCCTCGATAACCCCTGGGTGAAGGGCGCGGCCTTGGTCCTGCCGGTCATCGGCATGTGGAGGCGGTGATGCCTGACGTCTCTTGGGTGAAGGAGTTGGCAGTTTACGGGCCAACAACGGTCCTGTTCGGCCTGATTGTGTTTGCCGCTTTGAAAGCGCTCCCGACGTGGAAGGAACTCAGGCTGGCCGAATTCAAGTTCAGGAATGAGGACCTGAAGGTCCGCACCCAGCAGCTGGAAGTATTGAAGGGCGTGACCGACACGCTGAAAGAGGTCGTCGATGTTTACGCCAAGCAGAGCGAGCTGACCGGGATTGCCCAGCGCGCCGCCGCCGACCGTCAGAACCGGATGGAGGAAATCCTCCAGAACGTGGTTCAGAGAATGAACCTCGTCGAGAACCAGTTGAAGTACGGCAGCCCCAATTCGAAGCCGACCGTGGAGATCAAAAATGAGCGTTGACCAACGCAGCAAGCACCGGACGGGACGCATTCGCGGGGAGATTCTGCGGGTGCTCTATAGCAGCCGTCCCCGGGCGACCCGACTGGATGATCTCCGGATTCTCCTTGACCGGGCGTCGTGGCCCTGTTCGGACGAGAAGCTTGCGCAGGAACTGGAGTTTCTCCTGAAAAGCGACCTTCTTGAAATCGGCAACAGCGGCAAAAAAGACCTGGGCAGTCTGAGTCAGGACGACCAGCAGCGGCTGCTGGCGAAGTTTGCTCTGCTCTCCACCGAGGGAGGCGACGTGCTTCCGATCGCTTCGCTGACCGCCGAAGGAATCCTCGTCGCCGAAGGCAGCAAGGAAATTCTCGGAATCGAACTGGGGATGTGATGGGGCAACGATTCACGGTTTCAAAGCTCACCGCCGAGCAGCAGGAATTCATCGTCGAGCGATTGGTCGCAGGCCACACGCTCCGGGGAATCTCCGCTGAATTTGAGGCGGAGTTTGAGACCAAGTTGCCCAAGAGCAGTCTGGCGAGTTGGTCCAACGCGGTCGGGGATTTTGCGGTTCAGCAGTTTCAGTTCAGTCGCGCGGTCGCGAAGCAGATCGTCGAGCAGGCCGGTGATGAAGAGCGGGATGCCTTCAAGTTGGTCTTCGGTGACTTCGAGGACAAGTTGCTGGCGGCAAGCTCCGAGATGATGGCCCGCGACCCCAAAGCGGTTCTCCAGGCGATCCTCGAAAAGAAACGTCTCGAACAGCGCGAGCGCGAGATCGACCTCAAGCGACGCGAGGTCGAACTGAAAGAGAAGCAGGCGAACCAGCGACCGGTCGCCGAACTGATTGAGGGATTCGTCGGCGTCCTCGTTGAGACCATCGGCGCCGACCCTGAGGGATTGAAGTGGTTCAACCGCGCCGCCGACCGGCTGGCCGCGACGCTCAGTTCCCGCTTCGTTGATACGCCGACCGGTGGGAATTGAAAGACCCCCGGTTCGAAGAGTTTTTCTGGCAACCCGCCGACCGGCGCACTTTCAGGCACTCATAAAAAAGCGTGACCCCTCGGGGGATCGCAACCAACAAACGAACGAACCAAGGGGGTGCAGTTTATGGAAGGGGTGAAGAGCCCGATTCAGTGGTTTGGAGGGAAGGCGTCCCAGGTGAAGAACCTGATGCCGCTGTTCCCGGAACACAAAAGTTATGTCGAGCCGTTTGGAGGCGGCGCATCCATGTTGCTCGCGAAGGTCCCCAGTCCCATCGAGGTCTACAACGATCTGGATTCCGGCCTGGTCAATTTCTTTCGTGTGCTTCGTGACCGGCGCCAGTTCCGTGAGTTCCACCGGATGGCGAGTCTGACCCCGTATGCCAGGGAGGAGCACGACTTCTGTCTGGAAACGTGGGAGTCCACCAAGAACGCGGTCGAGAAGGCGTTCCGCTGGTTCGTCGCGGCGAGAAGCTGCTGCAGCGGAATCTTCCCTAACTCGTGGGGATACACGGTGACCCAGTCCAGTCGGGGTATGGCGGGCAGCGTATCGCGGTGGCTTGGGGCCATCGAGCGGCTGCCGGAAGTGGCGCTTCGCCTGCTTCAGGTGATGGTCGAGAACAACCCCGCGCACCGGGTGATCGAGCGGTTCGACACGCCCGAAACCTTTTTCTACTGCGACCCGCCGTACGTTCCCGAAACCCGGCGGGGTGGCGAGTACCGGCATGAGATGACCGCCGAGGACCATGAACGGTTGGTCGGCACGCTCATCGAGTGCAAGGGCAAGGTCCTCCTCTCTGGCTACGACAGCCCCATCTACGACCGATTGGTGAAGTTGGGCTGGTGGAAGAAGTCGTGGGCGGCGCACTGCAAGGCGGCGGGGCGTACCCGTCGCAGCGGTCTCATCGGCGCAGGGGCCTGCGCCAAACAGAAACGCACCGAAACCGTTTGGGCGAACTACCCAATCTGAGGACGAAGCATGAAGAGAATTTTCGACAAGTTGGGGCTGGTCGCAATGATCGTGGCCATCATCATGTTCGCGGCCTGCTGGCCCGCGTTCGCCGGACAGAAGCCCGACCGCGCTCCGAACGAGACCGTGGTGGGGCTGACAGAGAGTGGAAAGATCGCGCTCTTCGCCACCCGTACCCCTGAAACCGTCAGCGTCGTGAAGTCGATCTCGGGCGTCCCGGCGACCGAACGGCTGACCGGTCTCAAGTATGAGTTCCGGCGGGACGAGTTCTACGCACTTTCGGATTCGGGACAGCTCTACCGGTTGACCGGGGTTCTCGGTTTCGGTTCGGCCACGGCGACGCCGGTCGGTGTGCCCTTCGATAAAACCGCCAGTGAACGGCTGTACTTCACGTTCAATCCGTTGGCGAACGCCCGGCTCGGCTTCGGCCTGCGGCTGGTATCCAATCGCAACCGGAACAACGTGGTGAATCAGTTCACGGCGCAGATCGCGGTCAAGCAACCGACGCAGACCTACGCCCAGGGCGACCGGAGTTTCGGGCGCACGCCCAATCTGGCTGCCCCCAGCTACATCAACAACGTTCCGGACGTCTCGGCGACTCGGTTGTTCCTGGTGGACCGCGATGCGGCCGCGCTCGTCGAGCAGGCGCTCTCCGGGCCGAACACGGGGCAACTCACCACGGTCGGCACAATCGGCGTGTGTCTGCCGGTCGAGACCAGCATGGCCGCCGGTCGCAATAACGACGTCTACCTCTCCACAAAATTCGCGAGCAGGAATTCTTCGGACCTGTTCGGGATCGACTTCACGACCGGCGCGACCCGCCGGATCGGAACCATTGGCGTGAGTGAACCGGTCATCGACATCACCGTCGTGCAGCGGTTCGTGGGCATCAACTCCTCGGTCGAAGCGGCAGGCAACTGAATGAAGCGGCAAGGCGCAAAACCGAAAATCGACATCTCGGCGCACAAGGCGGCGGTCGAGGATCGCGCGGCTCAGGCCGGCGTGGTCCTCGAAGCCGAGTCCT
>JAAFHI010000874.1 GCA_013298335.1 Actinomycetota bacterium | reverse complement strand
GGGCGTCACTCCCCTTGGCCTTCATGAAATCCTTGAGTATGAGAAACGCTTCTTCGAGGTGGAACGTGTCCGCGCCACCGCAGAAAACGTGAACCTTGCCCTGAAGTTTGGGGCCCAGCGTCGCCCAGTTCTGGTCGAGAATGAGGCGAATATCGTACTTCCGCCACGCCTCCAGCACCACCGGGTTCAACTCGCCGGTTTCG
Source organism: Actinomycetota bacterium (assembly GCA_013298335.1). Taxonomy (GTDB): domain Bacteria; phylum Acidobacteriota; class Blastocatellia; order Chloracidobacteriales; family Chloracidobacteriaceae; genus JAAFHI01. Next base: position 2,346 of record JAAFHI010000874.1, on the reverse strand, counting down.
CGGTCAAACGCCTTTATCGGTCGCCCGTCTTCCCCGCGGGGACTCCACACCCACTCGAACGACTCGAATTGCCCGCCGTATTCGCCCATCACCGCTTCCTGTTTCGCGAACTCCTCGATTGACGCCACTTCCTTGTCACCGAAACGGACGAGATTTTTCGGCTTTCCGTCTTTCGTCCGGTAGGCGTTGTCGGTCGAACCGGGCGTCATGTCGATGCCGGTAAACTTCCGCAAATCAACCGGGTCCGGCGATGTTGACCAGGTCCCGCCGAAGAAGTCGGGGTAGGTCACCTGCAACCAGAGCGTGCTCCAGCCGCCCGACGAATGCCCGGTCAGAAACCGGCCTTCCGGCTTGCCGTACATCCGGAACTTCTTCTCCAGAAAGGGGATGTATTCGGTCGTCAGCGCGCGTCCCCAGGGACCGTTGTTGACCGAATCGGCGAATTCGTGGTGCCCCGTCGGAAACGAACCGTCGAGATAGACGTGGATCATTTCCAGTTTGGGGTCCTTCGTCATCGCGTCGCCGAGGTTTTTCGCCACTCGCCAGGCTTCCGAAAGATCGCCGCCGAAGCCGTGAACGTGAAACACCGTGGGGTAGGTCTTCCCGGAATCCTTTTCATAATTCGGCGGCAGCACCACACCCGCCTTGAAGCTGATCGGACGGCCCCAGAACTCCGACAGCGCCGGACTCTGAAACTCGACGAGTTTGACGGTTTCGGTATCCTTCGGGACGAATCGCGGCGGCGTCTTGCGGCTGATGACCAGTTCGACCGGGGCCGAATTTGCCAGGTTGACCTTCTCGACGGTCACGACCGTGCTCGTGAGATCGCCCGCGTCCTGCCCGTGGTAGTTGTAGGTGTGATCGGTGTCGAGCAGCGCCATGAACTTGTAGGTCCCGGGTTTCGCCTGGGAAAACGGCTTCGGGTAGGCCACCCGGTCCGGGTCGAATTCCACCGTGCCGCCCGGCGCGATGCGGCTGATTTCCATCGCCGCCAGCCAGACTTCGCCGGGGACGAACCCGGCTTCAAGGTTTTGGGTTTCCTTTGGCGAATCGCTCATCAGGACGATCAGCCGTCCGGAAACCGGGGTCGGCGACGCCTCTTTCGCCAGCGAAATCTTGAAACGGAGGGGCTTGACGGGGCCGGTTTCCTGCCCGAAAGCATTGAAACCGAACAGGATAACGAAGAAAAACAGGCCGAACAGGGGTCGCAGGCGCGGATTCACGGGGGAATCTCCTCAAACTGGAATGAAAATGCCGGGTAACTGTTCAGAGTCTCCCGCTTTAGCGGGAAAAAAGCGCGGCAGTCGGATTTTTTTTGAGGAAAAACCAGACTTCGCCCCTGATTTTTCGGGGAAGTAGGCGGAAAAATGATCGAATTTCCGAAACTCTCCCCGCTAAAGCGGGGGACTCTGAACAGTTTCAATGCCGGAATTGCGCGAGTCTACGATATTCCGGCGGAAGTTGTTCGCGAACAAAAGAACCGGAGCGCCTGACAATGGCGATCATTCACCGCCCGACGGGTCGCGCCACCACGCGGAAGCCGCTGAAATCGGCTTGCCCGGTGGGCGGCATCCGGAACCGGATCGCCGCCCGGCACTCGCGCGCGAGCGAGTTCCACGCGCCGCCGCGCAGCATCCGGTATTGCCCGCTCGCCGCGCCGGTGGGGTCGGTGGTCGGCCCGGTGGCGTAGTACGTGTCGTCAAACCAGTCGGCGCACCACTCGGAGACGTTGCCGTGCATGTCGTACAGCCCGAAGGCATTCGGCTGTTTCCGCCCGACCGGCTGCGTCCGGTTGCCGTTCGGTTCAAGAAATTTCTCGAAAAACTTGCCGTAGTCGCGTCCCGATTCGAGAAACAGCGCCGGGACGGCATCCAGATGCGCCCGTCCGGAGTTTTCGGCGAACCAGCCAATCGCGTCGAGGTCGCCCGCGAAATCGCCGCCCGTCCCCGCCCGGCAGGCATATTCCCACTCGGCCTCGGTCGGCAGCGCGTATTCATACGCCCCGCCCGCCCGGTTGAGCCGCGCGATGAATTCCTCGCACTCCTCCCAACTCACGGAATCCACCGGCAGATCGTCGCCCTTGAAGGCCGACCGCCCGGAATTGAGGTCGCGGTTCACTTTCGGGAGTTTTTCCGCAACGAAGCGCCACTGGCGCTGGGTCACTTCGTACCGCCCCATGAAGAACGGTCGGGTGATGGTGACCGTCCGGGACGGTCGTTCGTTCGTGAAATTCGCCCCGTAATTGACCTTTTCATAGATTTTCTGCCACCGCGCCTGGTCCGCCGGCTCGGACCCCATGACAAACGTCCCCGCCGGAATCGCGACCAGCTCGATTCCGGCGGCATC
>JAAFHI010000473.1 GCA_013298335.1 Actinomycetota bacterium | reverse complement strand
TGCGCACAGAAACACAATGGACAGCAGCGTGAACAGCTTCAGAAGGGAAATGGACGAGATTCGCGGATTGAATGTCATACGGCGATCCTTTTGATGTGAATTGAAATGGTTTTTCAGGGACGCCGAAGCGAACCCGCGGTTCCCGCGGCGTCGGGTTTCGATTGTGGAGGAAAATTTATCGGGTAGTACCGGAGGCGTCGGAATAACGGTCCTGATGAATGAGGGACGCGACGGGAACCCGCTGTTCCCATCCCTTTGATTCGAGTTCCGGGCTCGGTAGAAATTCCGACACGTACCCGACGCACAGATAGGCGACCGGGATGATGTGTTCGGGGATGTCGAGGATGGCGCGCAAATCCGGCGGGGAAAGAATGCTCACCCACCCGACGCCGATGTTTTCGGCACGCGCTGCCAGCCAGAAGTTTTGAACCGCGCAAACGGTTGAATAGAGGGCGGTTTCGGGCATGGTGCGGCGTCCGAGACCGCTGCCGCGCGAACTGTCGGGATTGCAGGTGACGCAGAGATTCAGGGGGGTGTCGAGGATGCCTTCGAGTTTGAGCGAGTCATACACGGCCCGTTTTTCGCCCGAATAGGTTTCCGCTGCGGCCTGATTGGCCTTGAGAAAGAGGTCGCGAATGTTTGACCGGATGGACCGGTCGCGGACGACGATGAATTCCCACGGTTGCATCAGTCCGACCGAAGGCGCGCTGTGCGCGGCATCAAGCAGGCGAAGCAGAGTGGCATCCGGAATTTCGGTTGGGAGAAACGTCGAGCGGACGTCGCGCCGTTCGTGGATGACGCGATAGACGGCGTCGCGTTCGAGTTCGCTGAAGGGAGCGTTCATCTCGGATTCCGCTTTTGAAAAAAATCAGAGAAACAAAAGGAAGCCGATGGCGGCCTCGAAGGCGACCGCCGCGAGGTTCTTGCCGGAAAAGGCGCGGTCCGGGAGAAAAGAGAAAAGGCGTCCGGCGGCGGCGCCCAACCAGCCGTACCCGAGAATGTGAAACGTCGCCGGGCTTCCCGAATAAAGGCAGGCGACGCCGAACAGGAGAAAGAACCCGCCGTAGGTCGCCCTGATTTCGGATTTTCCGGTTGCCCCGACCGGTTCGATTGAAACGAAGTCGGCGATGGTTCGCGGGGCCAGAAGTCCGAGCATCCCGAGAGCCGCGGTCACCCCGGCACCGAGATAATTGAGCCAGACCACATCCACGCTCCCGATTCGGAAAGATTCAGCCGCCGTCCTTTTCCGAAGCAAGGGAAAGCGGCTGAAGGAGGACCTTATTCCTCGATGTAGGGCCCCATCCGGCGGTACTTTTCGTAACGCTGGTCGAGCAGTTCGGGCAGCGTCAGCCGTTGAAGTTCCGCGAGCTGGCGTTCGATGACCGGCGCGACCAGGCGGGCCGTGGCCTCGTGGTCGGTGTGCGCGCCTTCCGCCGGTTCAGGGATGATTTCGTCGATGATGCCGGCGTCCTGAAGCGGTTTCGGGGTGATTTTCATCGCGGCGGCGGCCTTGTCGGCTTTCGCGGCGTCACGCCAGAGAATCGAGGCGCAGCCTTCCGGTGAAATCACCGAGTAGACGGTATTTTCGAGCATGTTGACCCGGTCGCAGACGCCGACCGCGAGCGCGCCGCCGGAACCGCCTTCGCCGATGATCACGCCGATGATCGGTGAGGGAATCCTCGCCATTTCGATGATGTTGCGGGCGATGGCTTCACCCTGTCCGCGTTCTTCGGCTTCGATGCCGGGGTAGGCGCCGGGCGTGTCGATGAAGGAAATGATCGGGCGACCGAATTTTCCGGCGAACTGCATCAGCCGGATCGCCTTGCGGTAGCCTTCGGGCTTGGGCATCCCGAAATTGCGGAATTTCCGGTCTTCCATCTTACGTTTCAGGTAGTTCGCCTTCTGCTGACCGACGATGAAAACGGGTTCACCGTTGAATTTCGCGAATCCGCAGACAATGGCCTGATCGTCGGCGTGCCGCCGGTCGCCGTGCAGTTCATGAAAATCGGTGAACAGCAGATTGATGAAATCGAGCGAATAGGGCCGGTCGGGGTGGCGGGCGAGTTTGACCCGCTCAATCGGAGAAAGGTCGCCGAAACCCTGGTGCGGCGGTGGTGCGTCGCCGAGAATTTCCGACTGTAATTCCTTGACTCGGGCTTGCAGGCGGACGATTTCTTCTTCCTGCGCCGGTGTATGGGGGGTGGCGGCAAGATTCTGAAGCTGAGTTTCGATGGCGCGAATGAGCGCTGCTTTTTCCGGGTGGGCCATAGGAGTGCAAAAAGGAAAACAAAATACCGGGGACGACTTTTCGAATCCGAAAAACGAGGTTTTCGGAGGCGGACCGAATCGGGGTTCGATAGGGCAGCGCGAACGGTTCGAAATTCCGTTTCTGAAAGTCTTTCGACTCTAGGGCGGAAAGCCGCTCCACGTCAATCTCGGAGGAACGTACCGAACCGAGTTCCCCCGATTGCAATCCCGTAGTCCCTTGATTTAATTTCCCGCCGCCTTTCGCGAACTTCCGCCGCGGTTTGCCTGAAAATTGTTCACTTTTCCCGATCCGTGGTGGAGCGGGAGGGCATTCCCCGGTTGATTTCCGGCTTTGGACGCGAAGATTTCTTTTTTGATTTCGAAGGAGAACAAACATGCCCCGAGGCGCCTGCCCCGACTGCAAAGCGGTCGTCCACGTTGATGAAGATGCCGATAAAGGCGATACCGTCGAATGCGATGAATGCGGAGCGAACCTGCGACTGGTCGGATTGGACCCGATCGAGCTGGATTCCGAGGATTCCTATGAAGATGACGACGGATACAAGGAAGAAGAGGAAGATGACGACGACGATTACTGATCGGCGTGTCCCGGCGGGCCAATTGAGGCCCGAATCCGTTCTTCTTTAAACCCTTCCATCTTTCAACCTTCGCGTTTTGTCGAACCGGTTTCGATTGAAACGCTTTTTCGGAGAACCCAATGGTCAACACATTCGCCGTCATCGGCGCGGGAACGATGGGCAACGGGATTGCCCAGGTTGCCGCCCGTGCCGGAATGAACGTCATCCTGCGCGATGTCGCGCCGGAATTCGTCGAACGCGGCATGAAGGCAATCTCGGCCAGCCTTGACCGCGACGTGAAGAAGGAACGCCTCACCGAAGCCGGCAAGGAAGAAATCATCGCCCGGATTCGTCCCGTGACCGACATTTCGGCGGTGGCCGAGGCCGATTTCGTGGTCGAAGCCATCATCGAGAGTTTCGACGCCAAATCCGCCGTGTTTCGCGAACTCGACGCGCTCACCAAACCCGAAGCCATTCTGGCGAGCAATACGTCGTCGATTTCCATCACGAAAATCGCGGCGGTCACCAAACGACCCGAAAAAGTCATCGGGATGCACTTCATGAATCCCGTCCCGGTGATGACGCTGGTCGAAGTCATTCGCGGTATCGCGACCGACGACGCCACCGAGACGGCGGTCAACGAACTGCGTCAAGATGGGGAAAACCGCGCTCGTTTCAAACGATTTTCCGGGCTTCATCTCGAACCGGATTCTCATGCCGATGATCAACGAGGCGATTTTCACGCTCTATGAAGGCGTCGCCACCCGCGAAGCCATCGACGGCGTGATGAAGCTCGGCATGAATCACCCGATGGGGCCGCTCACGCTGGCGGATTTCATCGGACTCGATGTCTGCCTCGCGATCATGGAAGTGCTCTATGACGGGTTCGGCGATCCGAAGTATCGCGCCTGCCCGCTGCTCCGTCAGTATGTCGCCGCCGGCTGGCTCGGGCGGAAATCCGGGCGCGGCTTCTATCAGTATTGAACGGTTGGACCATTCCCGAGCCCCGTTCAGGGGGCTTGAAGTGAAATAGCCCTGTCCTTGAGGGCAGGGCGACTCCAGAAATGAACCAATGACCACCAAAAGACTGAAACAGTCCTGGCTTCTTCGTACGGCGGCGGGTTTTCTGGCCGCCGTTACGATTTTTTCCGTCAACGTCCCGGTTTCACTGGCCCAGAAGGGAAAAGCCGCCGCAAAAGTGGCCCCCGCTCCACCCGCGAAAGCCAAAACGAATTCGCTCCAGGAGTTCGCCGACGCGGTGGCGGCCCGTCCGGCCCTGAAAACGGGAAGAGTCGGGATTCGAATTGAAAACCTGACGACCGGGGAAGTTCTGGCCGA
>JAAFHI010000767.1 GCA_013298335.1 Actinomycetota bacterium | reverse complement strand
GGGCGGCGGTGAGAATCGGCTGCATGGGGAGTCTGGGGAGTCTGGGGAGTCTGGGGAGTCTGGGGAGTCTGGGGAGTCTGGGGAGTCTGGGGAGTCGAGCGGACTTTTTCGACTACCACGAGTCAAGAACTTTCTTCTCGACTCTCAAGACCCCCAAGACTCCCCAGACTCCAAGACTCACTTAGGCAGTGGTTGGCTTCGCCCGTCCAGTGGACTTGGCGGCGTCAATGATGGCTTCGGCCTTGGTATCGGCTTTGGCATCGGTCTTCGCGGCGGGTGCATCGGCCTGGACTTCGGCGGGGACCGTCTTCGGCATCAGGATCGCCCGCAGTTCACGGTCGAGCCGGGCAACCAGTTCGGGATTGCCCGCGATGGCCTGCTTGGCGTTTTCACGGCCCTGGGCGAGACGTTCGCCACCCTTGACCGAAAACCACGCGCCGCTCTTGTCCACCAGTTTGTGTTCGACGGCGAGATCGAGCAGATCGCCTTCGCGCGAGATTCCCTTGCCGTAGATGATGTCGAATTCGACTTCCTTGAAGGGCGGCGCGAGCTTGTTCTTCACGACCTTGACCTTGGTGCGGTTGCCGACCGCGTCCTCGCCGTCCTTGATCGTGCCGATGCGGCGGATATCGAGCCGCAGCGACGCGTAGAACTTGAGGGCGCGTCCGCCGGTGGTCGTTTCAGGCGACCCAAACATGACGCCTATCTTCTCGCGAATCTGGTTGATGAAGATGATGCAGGTGTTGGTCCGGTTGGAGATGGCGGTGAGTTTGCGCAGCGCCTGCGACATCAGCCGCGCCTGAAGGCCGGGCAGCGAATCGCCCATGTCGCCTTCGAGTTCGGCTTTCGGAACGAGCGCCGCGACCGAGTCAATCACGATCAGGTCGAAAGCCGTCGAGCGGACGAGCGCTTCGGCGATTTCAAGGGCCTGTTCGCCGCTGTCGGGCTGTGAAATGAAAAGGTTTGCCGTATCGACGCCGAGTTTCGCGGCGTAGCCCGGATCGAGCGCGTGTTCGGCGTCGATAAAGGCCACGTTGCCGCCCATGCGCTGGGCTTCCGACACGACGTGCAGCGACAGCGTCGTTTTCCCACCCGATTCCGGACCATAGATTTCGACGATGCGGCCGCGGGGCAGTCCGCCGACGCCGATGGCGGCGTCGAGGCTCAGACAGGTCGTTGAAATCGACGGGACGGCCAGTGCCTTCCGGTCGCCGAGTTTCATGATGACGCCCTTGCCGAACTGTTTTTCGAGTCCCGCGATGGCGTTGTCGATGGCTTTATTGCGTTCGATTCTATCGTCTGACATGAGATTTCGTTCTCCGTTTCGTTTTTGGTTTTTGCGACAGGGTGTCGCGTGCATCCTTTGGACGGGTTCGGGGATTCCTTGGCCCGCCCGCTTCTTCAGCCGGTCGAGAATTGAAAGCCGCCGATCGTTCGTTCGGTAGCTCCGCATTTAACCGTGGTCACCGTTGCCAACGTTTGATGAGCATTTTTGTGTCGTTTGAAAGTCGCCCTCGGCGAGTTGGAGGCGACCAAGGTTGAGGCGGTACGCGAAACGAAAGAATCTCGCCAATCGTCCAGCGATGGTTCGTGATGCCGGCGGCCATGGCTGGGGTTCGGGGCAGAAATTTTCGTCCGCCGATGATTCCGGGCATTTGGAGACTGCGATGGTCGGTGCAGAAATTGTAGACCGTGCCGACCAGAAACATCGTTCGTTCAAGTCGGTCGGGATTTCGGGCGAGTCGCCGGGTTCGCCGACCGAGCGCGGCGAGTCGGGCGCGGAACGTGGCGTTGAAGCGTTCAATGAACGCGGTGTTGATGACGCCCGCGCCGCCCTGCGAACGCCCCCGCACCTGCTCGATCAGTTCGGTTGCGCCCTGAACGACCCGCCGGGAAACACCGACCACCCGGCCCTTTTCATACTGTTTGACAACTTGGGCAATCAGGATGCCGGGCCACTCGACCAGCCGGGGACGACCCCGTCCATCGCGCGGCTCGGCCTCCCGAAACACCTTCCGAATCACGCTTGCATAGGTTGTCAAACCATCGGTACAAAACAGGATCACGCCGCCCAACGCCGAGGCCGACGCGCTCACTTGCGTCACCAACCGGGTAATCAACGCCGTATCGCGCGACCGGCCCACCGCAACGCCCAGCCACAATCGCGTCTGGACCGCCAGCGCCAACGCCATCCACCACACGCCACCCTGCGCCCGAACCCGAATCTCGTCCATCTGTACCTGACCCAATTCCCGCGGACGACTCACCAATTCTTCCTGCACCGCCCGCGACTTCTCGCCTCCCAGGCGCTCCCACCGCAACACCGTCCGCGCGTCCAAACCGAACGCCGCCACAATCGCTTCCACCGGACACCCCCACGCCAGCAACATCACCACCTGCTCCAGCAACTTCGCTTCATGATGCAGCCGGTAATAGGCCGTCCCTTTTCCCTCAACGAACGTCTTCCCGCACACCCGACACCGATACCGCGCGTGCTTCCGACTGTGAATCCGGATGTTCCCTTTTTCAAACTGACCTCTCGCCACGCACCCCACGTTCGGGCAACATATCTTCGTCGTGTCCATCGCTTTCGATCCTCGCGTGCTTTTTTCCTTCACAAAAGCATCGACGATGGACACGCTTTTTCAAAATCTCTCTCCTTCACGCTTTAATGGGGAGCTACCAAGGCACCTGAACCACTCTCAGATCACGCAATGTGGAATTTGTTTCGAGATGTCTGCATCGCCATTCGGACTGAGAACGAATCACCAGTCCGTACAGGGAATTGATCTCCGCCACAACAGTTATTTCGCACAAAACGAAGGCAATTTTGACAATTCGAGAACGTCCAGGGGCAAAAACATAAAGCTCGGTTAGGTTCTAGCTCCCAATAATCATGGCTCG
>JAAFHI010000540.1 GCA_013298335.1 Actinomycetota bacterium | reverse complement strand
GGATTTGGTCGTGTATTTCGGATCCTGGGCCTGAAGGTTGATCGACGACAGGCTGAGGAAAAACAGAACGGCGAGCGACAGTGAGCGGTATCCGCGCTTCATCTGGAAGGTTCTCCTATGGAAAAAACTAGGGTTGGCCCTTGCCTCGGTGAAATCTCGATTTTCGATGGATGATTTTCGGTTGAAGAAGATGCTTCGACCTTTCAATCCGTCCGACGGACGGGTTGGGAATCGAAAATCGTCAATCCTCAATCGAGAATCGTTTCAGTCCAGCCCGCATGCGCGGCGGGCGGCGGAGATGGTCTTGCCGGCTTCCTCGCGGGCGCGCAGTGCGCCGCGGGCGAGGACCTGTTCGACGTAGTCGGGATTTTTGACGAGTTCCGCGTGACGCGCCCGCGCGGGCGCGAAGTAGGCATCGAGGCGTTCCAACAATGCCTTTTTTGCGGTTCCGTAGCCGTATCCTCCCGCACGAAAGGCATCGGCCATCGTCTGAATTTCTTCCGGCGACGCAACCGTCGAGTACAACTGGAAAACGACGTTGGTTTCAGGGTCTTTCGGGTCTTCGACCGGCGTCGAGTCGGTCACGATGCCCATGACCGATTTCTTGAGTTCCTTGCCGTCGGCGAAAATCTCGATCGTGTTGCCGTAGGACTTGCTCATCTTCTGGCCGTCCGTGCCGGGCAGCGTCTTGGTCGCCTCGTTCACCTTGAAATCCGGCATGGTGAAGACTTCGCGGTAGGTATTGTTGAAATACCCGGCCATATCCCGTGTCATTTCAACGTGTTGCACCTGGTCGGCCCCGACCGGCACGACGTTCGACTGGTACGCCAGAATGTCCGCCGCCATCAGTACCGGGTAGTAAAACAGCCCGACCTTGGCCGGAATGCCCCGCGCGACCTTGTCCTTGTAGGAATGCGCCCGTTCGAGCAACCCCATTCCGGTCACGGTCGCGAGAAACCACGCGAGTTCATGGAGTTCGGGGATGTCGGACTGGCGGAAAAGCACCGCGCGTTCCGGATCGAGGCCGAGCGCGAGGTAGGTGCGCGCCACGTCGAGCGTCAGTTCGCGCATCCGTTCCGGGTCGTTGACGGTCGTCAGCGCGTGGTAGTTCGCGATGAAATAGAACGCGTCGCCCTGTTCCTGCAATTCGATGTGCTGTTTGATCGCCCCGAAGTAGTTGCCCAGATGCAGTTTTCCCGACGACTGGATGCCGGAGAGAAAACGGGTCTGCTGACGATTCTGAATCGTGGTCATGCCGGATCGAGACGCGGGGCGGAGGATGTTTCCCGGGAATATCGGGAGCGGAGTCCTTCAAAAACCACATTCCAGTTGCCCGCGTCAAGCCATGATGGTCACACGTGCGGAAGAAAGCCGCATTTTTCATCTTTCCGGTCTTGGAAGACCCATTTTCCCGCTTCATCGCTTTTCGGCGGAAGTGTATAGTATCGGGGCTTTTTCTGAAAAAACCTCCTTAATTACTGGAAAATTTTAATATCTCTTTTCAATGCGCGCCCTGATTTTCCTCATCGGCCTGATTTTTCTGTGTCCGGCGTTGGTTTCGGCGGCCCCGGCGCGGCTGGATTCAGGGACGCAGGCAGTGCCGCTCGGGCCACATCTCTCCTATTACATGGACGAGTCGCGCGCGCTCACGGTCGAGCGGATGCCCGAAGTGACCGGGCGCTTCCTGCCGGTGACGGGCGCGACGCCGAATCTCGGCTATTCGAAAGCGGCCATCTGGTTCCGGTTTTCACTTCAGTCGGACGCGCCGGTCGAAACCGAATGGTTTCTCGACGTCGCCTTTCCGCGCCTCGACCGCGTCGAGGTCTATTCGCCGTCGGAGACCGCGCCCGGCGGGTACGAGGTGTCGGTCGGCGGCGATTCGCTGCCGTTCTTCGCGCGTCAGATCGAACACCGCAACCTCGTCTTTCGGGTGCGGGCGCGACCGGGCGCGGAACAGGTGTTCTACATCCGGGTCACCACCACCAGTTCGGTCCAGTTTCCGGCCACGCTCTACGCCCCGGAACGTTTCCGCGACGCCGACCACAACGAACAGGCGCTGCTCGGCATGTTCTACGGCGTGATTCTGGTGATGGCGGCCTACAACTTCTTCATCTTCGCCGCCACCCGCGACCGGAGCTATCTCTTTTACGTTCTGTACATTGCAGGGATGGGACTGTCGCAGTTGACGCTCCACGGCTGGGCCTTCGAGTATCTCTGGCCGAACCACCCCTGGTGGAACAAGTCCGCCGTCGCCTTTTTCCCCGCCTGCACGCTCACCTTCGCGAACCTGTTCGCCAAGCACTTTCTCGCCACGCGCGGGCGGTCCCGGGTATCGACTTTCTGCCTGAATTTTTTCGCCGGGTGCGGTGTCGTCCTCGTCGCCGCCGCCCTGACGCCGGTTCGCGCCTCCGTTTTTCAGGCGCTTTCCGGGCTGATCATCGTCTCCGCCATCGCGACGCTCGTCATCGGCTTTGCCGCGCTGGCGACGAACCATCGTCCGGCGGTGTTCTTCCTGACCGCCCAGACGCTTTTTCTGCTGGCGGGAATCGTCTTTTCGCTGGGACTGTTCGGCGTCCTGCCGAGCAATCTGCTGACCCGTCATCTCATTCCGGTCGGGACGACCATCGAACTGGTGTTGCTGTCGTTCGGACTGGCGGACCGCATCCGGACGCTCCGCAAGGAAAAGGAAGCCGCCGAGGCGAACGCCGCCTTCAAGGAAAAGGACACCGAGATTTTCCGCCTCCGCAACGTTGAACTCGCCGAGGCGAACCGGACCATCACCGACAGCGTCGCCTACGCGCAGAGCATCCAGCGGGCGATTCTGCCGACGCCGGAGGAATTTGCCGCGGCGTTTGCCTCGACCGTCCGGCTGTTTCGCCCCAAGGACCTCGTTTCCGGCGATTTCTACTGGCTCTACCGGACCGAGGCCGCGGTGTATTTCGCGGTTGCCGACTGTACCGGCCACGGCGTGCCGGGGGCGTTCATGTCGATGATCGGCAACGACCTGCTGAACCAGCTCGTCATCGAACGCGGGATGACTGGTCCGGCGGACATCCTCGCGGAACTCCACATCGGTGTCCGGCGCGCGCTGCGCCAGGACGTCACGCCCGATGCCTTCGACGGCATGGACATCGCCTTCTGCCGCATTGCCGGTCGCGAAGTGACCTTCGCCGGGGCCAAGCGCCCGCTCTACATCACCGCTCCGAATCAGGAACTCATTGAAATCAGGGGAGATCGGCGCGGCATCGCCGGGACCCGGCGCAACGAGGCCCCGGTCTTCACGGAACATCGCCTCGACCTTCCGCCCGACGGAACGCTCTGGCTCACGACCGACGGATTCGCCGACCAGTGCAATCATGTCGGGCATTCCTACGGTTCGCAGCGGCTGAAACGCCTGCTCAACGACATTTCCGCCGAGCCGCCGCCCGTCCAGATCGCCACCCTCGAACGCGAACTCACCGCCCACCAGGGCGCGACCGCCCAGCGCGACGACATCACGGTCGTGGGGGTGAAACCCCGCTGAAAAGGTTTCAGGTGTCGGGTATCGGGTTTCAGGTTCTGAAAAAATTCGGGGGCAGGTGGTTTGAGTTTTCACTATTGAGTTCCTGAAACCGAAAACTCAACACTCTTCACTGAAAACTCAAAACTGGTTTGACCTGAAACCCGACACCCGACACCTGATACCTTTACTGGTTTGACCTGAAACCCGACACCCGACACCTGATACCTTTACTGGTTTGACCTGAAACCCGATACCCGACACCCGATACCTTTTCCCCCTCTTTTGGGCTTTAGACTTTCAC
>JAAFHI010000645.1 GCA_013298335.1 Actinomycetota bacterium | reverse complement strand
CATTGGCAGCGTACAGCGCCCGTTTGCGTCGGTTGCCGGCCTCGGCGGAGCCTGACGCTTCGGAAGTAAAGGCATCCAGCTTTCGTACATGCGTGACTGCGCTCGTCATCCCGACATTGAAATTTTCGGGATGGTTCTTCTCTGGTGTTTCTTCCGCAATGAACCAATGTTCCATAGCTTCCAGAATCTCGCCGATACCGGATGGATGATGGAACGGAGACTCGGAATACGGATCGACATAGTCTTCCAAAACCGGCAATGCCCGCCGCGCTGCCGTACAGGCGACGAACGCGAGCATTTCCTTTCCCCATTCGGAGAATCCCCAGACCCACGCATCGCGCTTCATCTCGTGCGCGCGGTCCAGGTGCGACCGAAGGGTGTCCATTTCCGCTTGATTCATGTCTCACCGTTGAGCCGCCACGCGCCCTGCCCTCAAGGACAGGGCTATTCGATAACAAGCCCCGTGAACGGGGCTAAATGGTTGAAAAATGAGAGCTTATTCCGTTTCAGCCTGTTCCAGTTTCGCGAGGCGGCGTTCGAGGTCGCGGATGGTTTTCACGAGGTCCGGCAGTTTCTGCTGCGTCGCGATGACCTTCAACCATTGCCTATGATCGTAGGCTGGCGATCCGGCGATGTGTTTGCCTGGCTCGACGTCGTTCGGGACGCCACTCTGCGCCGTCACGATCACGTCGTTGCCGACTTTCAGGTGCCCGACCACGCCGACCTGTCCGGCCAGAATCACCCGGTCGCCGATTTCGCAGCTTCCGGCCAGACCGACCTGCGCGCACAGGAGCGTGTCTTCGCCGACCCGTGAGCCGTGGCCGATCTGGACCAGATTGTCGAGTTTCGAGCCGCGTCCGACGCGGGTCGTGCCGAGACTGCCCCGGTCGAGGGTCGTTCCCGCGCCGATTTCGACGTCATCTTCAATATGAACATCGCCGGACTGCGGAATCTTGTGCCAGCTTTTGTCCGGTCGTTGCGCAAACCCGAAGCCGTCGCTGCCGACCGTCACGTTGTTCTGAAGAATCACCCGGTTGCCGAGCGCGACGTATTCCCGCACCGCACAGTTGGAATGAATCACGCAGTCGTCGCCGATGGTCGCGCCCGGATAGATCGTCGTGTTCGGATGAATCGTGACGCGGTCGCCGACGCGGACGTCCGGCCCGATGACGACGCAGGCCCCGACGCGGGCGTCCGCGCCGATGGTCGCCGTCGGGTCGATGACCGCCGACGGATGAACCCCCGGCGGCAGCGTCGGCGCGGCGTAAAACAGTTCGAGCGCCCGCGCGAACGCGAGGTAGGCGTCCGGCGCGCGCAGAACCGGGATGGCGATGCCGTCGGACGGCGTCTTTTCGCCCAGAATCACCGCCGCCGCCGCGGTCGTCTTCACCTTCGGCGTGTAGCGCGGGTTGGAAAGAAATGTCAGTTCGGTCGACCCGGCTTCTTCGAGCGTGTTGACGCCGGTGATGCCGACCTCCCCGTCACCCTCGACCCGGAGATTCAGTTTTTCCGCGATTTCGTGAAGTTTCATGGCTGGAGCGCGCGCATCCTGCGCGCATGGCTTCCTTTCCTACTTGAAAAAGAAGAATGGAGCGTAGTTTTCCACGCCCCATCCCGTTGAAAAAGAATGATTTTCAGGCGCGCAGGATGCGCGCGCTCCATCAGGCGTAGATGCCGCGCAGCGAGAGGTCGCGTTCCATGCGTTTGAGGCCGAGCGTATAGGCCGCGTCGCGCACGTTCACGCCGTACATTTCCGACGTGGCCGTGACGTCGCGGTACATCTCCGTCACCTTGTCGCGCAGACGTTCCATCACGACATCCTTGCGCCAGCGGAAGCCCATGCGGTTCTGCACCCATTCGAAATACCGGACCGTCACACCGCCCGCCTCGCCCATGATGGCCGGAATCACCATCACGCCGCGGTCGTTCAGGATGTCGTCCGCCGCGAGCGTCGATGCCCCGTAGGCCGCTTCGAGCAGAATGCCGCACCGGACCTTGTCGGCGTTCTTCGAGGTGATCTGGTGCTGCCGGTAGGCCGGAATCAGCACGTCGCAGTCGATGGAGAGAAGTTCTTCATCATCAATGGCTTCCGCGTTCGGATAGCCTTCGAGCGTGTTGTTGCGCGAGAAATGCGCCAGCACATCGGGGATGTCGAGGCCGTCCGCCCGGTAGAGACCGCCGCCGAAGTCGGCGATGGCGACCACCTTGTAGCCCTCGGCGTAGAGCAGCGCCGCCGCCGTTCCGCCGCGCCGCCCCGCGCCCTGAATCGCCACGCGGGTGTCTTCCGGCTTCATTTCCTTGCCCTTGAGGGCTTCGTTGAGAATGCACATCACGCCGTATCCGATGGCCTCGCGCGACCCATGCGAGCCGCCGAGTTCAACCGGTTTGCCGGTCACGATGGCCGTCACCGAATGCCGGGCGTGCATGGAGTAGGTGTCCATGATCCAGGCCATGACCTGCTGGTCGGTACTCAGGTCGGGCGCGAGAATGTCGCGTTCCGTGCCGAGAATGTCGAGCATTTCCGAAACGTAGCGCCGCGTCAGCCGTTCGAGTTCGCCGAGCGACAACTGCTTCGGATCGCACAGGATGCCGCCCATCGAGCCGCCGAACGGCACGTTGGCGACTGCGCCGGTGAAGGTGGCCCAGAGCGCCAGCGCGCGCATTTCGTCGAGCGTGATGTCGGGCCGGTACCGCAGGCCGCCCTGCATCGGCCCCATGGCGACGTGGTGCTGGACGCGCCAGCTCGGAAACACATGAATTTCGCCGTTGTCGAGATGAACCGGCAGATTGATGCAGTATTCGCGGCCCGGCAGGGTCAGAATCGTCCGATGGTTCGGGTTGAGTTTCAACAGGTCGGCGGCCCGGTCGAAGTAGGCGACGACCGCCTTCGTCATGTGCATTTCGGGTGCCGCGTCAGAAAGAAGCGCGAGGTCGAGGGGTTTCGTAGTCATACGGATGATGAGTCCAGTCCCAATGAAGATGAAACTTGCGGAAAAAAACAGTCCGGCGGCAATGAATTTGCCGCGCGAAGGAAATGCATCATAAAGGATGCGCGAAAAAGGCGGAAGCCGAAGTTTTGCAATGGTCTTCCGGGCTTTGGCCTTACATTTCAGGCAAATTCGAAATAGGTTGAAAACATTTCCAGACCGTATTTTTTTCACCCATGCCCGCGACCAAATCACAGCTTCGTCGTCGTCTGTTCGTCATCTTCCGGACGTTCCTGCCGTTCATCCTCGCCTTCCTGCGTTCGAAAATTCCCATCGGTGACCGGGCCGGGGCCGAACGCCGCGCCGCCACGCGGCTGCGCGA
>JAAFHI010000301.1 GCA_013298335.1 Actinomycetota bacterium | reverse complement strand
CGCCTGTGAAATCCTGCGTCAGCGGCTCGGCATCGCCCCCCCCATCTTCGACCTGCTGAACGGTCGCCAGCGCGCGCGCCTCTCGGTCAACCGGTACCTTTTCGACCGGAACATGCGGCAGCACAACGCGCCGACCGCCGCGACCATGCGCCGGAAACTCTCCTTCCTCGTGACGTCCAACGTCTACACCGCGTCGCTGCACGACCGTTTCACGAGCGCGATGTGGTTTCTCGGGAACAACCTCTGGCAGCGTCTCAATGGCCGAATTCCCGATCCGGGCGACGCCTGATCGTTTTTCCGTGTGATACTTTCGGAATGCCTTCGTATAACCATCCGGACGAACCTTACGGGCCGGGATGAAGGTCATGACCGCACAGGCATATCCGATGAAATGGCTGCTGACGTTTTCCCCGGCGAGCGAGACCGACTGGGAATCGCTCTACAAGGCCGAACTTCCGAAAATCTACAACTACTTCCGCTACCGTTTCGGAAACGACAGCCTCGCCGAAGACCTCGCGGCCACCACATTCGAAAAAGCGTGGCGCGCGCGACATCGCTACCGGCGCGATCTGGCCGGATTTTCAACCTGGCTGCACACCATCGCCCGCAACGTCGGAATTGACCATTCCCGCGCGCAACGCCCGGAAGTCCCACTCGACAGCCTGCTCGAACGGGCTTCAAACGATTCACCCGAACGCGACGCCGTCCGAAACGCCGAGGCCGCCCGTTTGAACCGCCTCCTGGCGCAACTCGATGAGCGCGAGCGCGAACTCATTTCATTGAAATACGGCGCGGATCTGAACAACCGCGAAATCGCCAGACTGACCGGCATCAGCGAATCGAACGTCGGCACCATCCTCCACCGGACGGTGGCCGCGCTTCGCAAGCAATGGGACGGGAGCAGTCAGCAGTCAGTCGCCAGCGGTCAGCGAGACCCTTGAGCCTGACTGTGATGCCCTTTTCATCCCGTTTTACTGACTGCTGACCACTGACTACTGACCACTCAAGAGGAGAGACCCAATGGACGAGTTTCTGAAAGATCACCAGGAAGCGCCGAAACGCGACTTCGCCGCGAATCTGTATCGCCAGTTGAATGAAGCGGAAGGCCGCGCGCCCTCGCCGAACCGGCTGCGGAAATGGACGCTCGGCGCAACCATCGCCGGTGTGGCCGCGGTCGGTCTGTTCGTCGCGTCACCCTCGGTACGCGCGGTGGGCCAGCAATTTCTCGACCTCTTCCGCGTCGGACGCATCACCGCCGTGTCGGTCGATCAGAAACGGGTGGAAGAGCGCGTTCGCCAGTTGAAAAACGCCAATCTCGACCTCAAACAACTGGTGGCCGACAAGGTTGAAACGATTCACAAGGCCGGACCGCCGCAATCCGCCGGTTCGGCAACCGAAGCGGGGAAGATCGCGGGCATTGCGGTTCTTTCGCCGCAGTGGCTGCCGGAAGGAATGAAGACGGCGGGATTCCGCGTGAATGACCGCGACGCCGTACGCATGACCGCCGACGTCGCCCTCGTCAACAACCTGCTCGACTTTCTCGAACTTCCCGACGCCCGGCTGCCCGAATCGGTCAACGGCCAGACCTTCACGTTCGACATGCCGTCGAAGGTGGTGACAAGTTTTTCGCGCGGCAACGAGACGCTCAGTCTGACGCAGGCAAAAAGCCCTGAAATCACGCTGCCGACCGGCATCGCGCTCGACCAGTTCGGCTACACGTTTCTGCGTATCGCCGGAAAAGACATTGCCGAGGCGCGTTCGCTGGCGGGCAGCACCGACTGGCGCAGTACGTTCGTGATTCCCGTCCCGTCGCAGGCGGCGGATTTCAGGAACGTCATCGTCCGCGGCAAGGAAGCCCTGTTCATTTCGGGAAAACAGGCCACCCGTTTCCGTTCTCCGAAGGGCGAAGTGACGGAAATGCCGCCGATGAACTCGCTGTTCTGGATCGAGGACGGCAAGGTTTTTGCGCTCAACGGCCCGGTTTCCGAAGCCGACCTGCTTCAGATCGCCAACTCGCTTCAATAAAGAGTGAAAAACGGGAAAGGGACGCGCGACGTGACGACGGTCAGCCAGCCAATTTCCGGGAACATCGCCTCGGCGCTGGATCACCTCGGAAGGTTCAATCGGTTCATCCGTGACCGGTTCATCTTTCAACGGTTGACCGTCATCACCCGCATTCTGCTCGCGATGGGGTTCATCCCGACCGGGATGGTCAAGGTTCTCGGCCAGCGCTTCACCCAAATGGGCATCGACACCGACATCGGGTTTTTCTTCGAAGCACTGTATCGAACCGGCGGCTGGTGGCGCTTTCTCGGATTGGTGCAGGTCATCGCCTGCGTCCTGCTCCTGATTCCACGCACCACGACCCTTGGCGCGCTGCTGTTTTTCCCGACCATTCTCAACATCGTCATCATCACGCTGTCGCTCGATTTTAATGGAACGCCGGTTGTAACTTCGTTGATGCTGCTGGCGACGATGTACATTTTGTTTTGGGACTATGACCGAATCCGCGCCGCCGTCATGGCAATCCTCGGCTATCACGACCGGACCACCCTTCAACCCGTAAGTGTCGGCTGGACCTTCTCGAAACTCGAACGCGCTGCCTTCGTCCTGCTCGCGGTTTCCGGTATCGCAATCTTCTTTGCGACTCGTTTTCCTTTTCCGATGCCGTTTGTGTTCGGATGCCTGATCGTGGGTATTTTCGGAAGCCTGTTGCTCGGCGCGGAGTGGCTGCGAATCATGGGACGTGCGGTGGTGCGCCGAAGGGTTCAATCCGTACTGGCGGTCGCCGAATCACTTGAATAGAAACGATTTCTTTCGAATGACCGATTTCGTCATCGAAACCGACCGGCTCCGCAAGGAGTTCGGAAGCAAGGTCGCCGTCGCCGACCTCACACTGCGCGTCCGCGCGGGCGAGGTGTTCGGGTTTCTCGGCCCCAACGGCGCGGGCAAGACGACCTCGATGAAGATGCTGCTCGGCCTCGTCCATCCGACTTCGGGGCAGGGAATGGTTCTCGGACGACCCGTTGGCGATCTCGCCGCCCGTCGCGAAATCGGGTTCCTGCCCGAACACTTCCGCTTTCACGACTGGATGACGGGCCGCGAGTTTCTCGTCTTTCACGGACAGCTCCACGGCATCGAACGCCGCGAACTGAACACCCGCATCGACGAACTGCTCGACCGCGTGGACCTCGCCGATGCCGCCGGACGCAAGCTCCACGAATACAGCAAGGGCATGCAGCAGCGCATCGGGCTGGCGCAGGCATTGTTGAATCGTCCGCGGCTGATCTTTCTCGACGAACCAACGTCGGGCCTCGACCCGATTGGACGGATTCTCGTTCGCGACATCGTCTTGAAACTGCGCGAGGACGGCGTGACCGTCTTTTTCAACTCGCACATCCTCACCGACATCGAGGCGATCTGCGACCGGGTGGTTTTTCTCAAGCGCGGACGGGTCATTCAGGAAAGCCGCCTCGCCGAACGCGACCGGATTGAACTCGAACTGAAGCTCGGCGCGATTGACGACGGGCTGATGGAGGTTCTCGCAACGTACGGTTCGGTGATGGAACGCAACGGAACGACGCTGCGGCTCGAAATTCCCGATGAATCCTGTATCCCCGATATCACCCGCCGTCTCGTCGAACGCAACGTGCCGGTCTATCGCGTTGCCGCAGTCAAACGGTCGCTCGAAGCCGAGTTCATCGACGTCATGGGCGAAGACGAACGAGCCGGATAATCAAAGGATGAAGGATGAGGGATGAAGGATGAAAAATGAGAAACGGGTTGGCGTTTACTGGTTCAAATCAGGATTCGCCAATTGAAAACCTTCAATCGAAAATCGAAAATCCCCTGAATGAACGGCATCCTGACCATCGCCCGGCTGACCATCCGAGAGGCCCGGCAACGAAAAATACTGCTGCTGTCGATGATGCTCGGCGCGGTGTTTCTCGCGCTGTTCGCGTGGGGCTTTCACTCGATTTCAACCGCCACGCGAGCGAACGGCGTTCAGGCGGCGCAGGTCCGCTTTCAGTGGAACGTGATTACGCTGGTCGGGTTGTACGCCGTGAACTTCCTCGTCACCGCGACCGCCGTTCTCCTTCCAATCGACACGCTGTCTGGGGAAATCGCGTCGGGCGTGATGCACACGCTGCTCACCAAACCGATGCGGCGGTTTGAAGTCGTGGTCGGGAAGTGGCTCGGCAACGCCTGCATTCTCACGTTCTATCTGGCGGGAATGGCGGGCGGGGTGCTCGCGATTGCGCGGTTCGAGGCGGCCTACACGCCGCCGAACATCCTCGCCGGGCTGGGGCTGTTGTGGCTGGAAAGCCTTGTCCTGCTCACGCTTTCCATCGCGGGTGGCACGCAGTTGACCACGCTGGCGAACGGCATTCTCGTCTTCGGGTTGTACGGCATCGCCTTCATCGGCGGCTGGATGGAACAGATCGGGACGACCTTCGGCAGTTCGACCGCGCGCAACCTCGGCATCGCGGCGAGCCTGCTCGTGCCGATCGAGGCGATGTGGCAATACGCCGCGACGCTCATGCAGCCCGCTTTCCTGCGCGAAACGCGGCTCTCGCCGTTTGCCTACGCCTCGTCACCGTCGCCCTTCATGATCTGGTGGGCCGTCGGGCACATCGCGGTGGTTTTTCTTTTCGCGGTCGTGCGGTTTGAAAAACGCGACATGTGAGTACGGAAAAAACACAAAGCCACGAAGGCACAAAGTCACAAAGGGATGAATCTTCCTTGTGTCTTCGTGCCTTCGTGGCTTTGTGTTCCAAAAACGAACTTACGCCGTGGCCTTGGCCAGGTTGGCCGCCGCGAAATCCCAGTTCACGAGATGATCGAGGTAGGTCTGGAGGAAATCGGGCCGGCGGTTCTGGTAATCCAGGTAGTAGGCATGCTCCCACACGTCGGCGGTGATCAGCGCGGTCTGTCCATGCACGAGCGGCAGTTCCGCGTTCGGCGTCTTGGTGATCTTGAGATCGCCGCCGTCAAGCACCAGCCACGCCCAGCCGCTGCCGAACTGCGTGACGCCCGCCTGCTTGAACTCTTCCTTGAACTTGTCGAGGCTGCCGAACGCGCTGTTGATCCGGTCGGCCAGTTCGCCCGTCGGCGCGCCGCCGCCCTGCGGCTTCAGCGAGTTCCAGAAGAACGTGTGATTCCAGATCTGCGCGGTGTTGTTGAACAGCCCGGCGTTCTTGTCGGTCCACGCGGTCTGAATGACTTCTTCGAGCGACTTGTCGGCATGGGCCGTGCCGTCGATCAGCTTGTTGGCATTGTCGACGTAGGCTTTGTGGTGTTTCCCGTAGTGGAAATCGAAAGTATTGGAGGAAATGTAAGGCGCGAGCGCGTCCTTGGCATAGGGCAGTTCAGGTAATTCAAAGGGCATTGCGAGAGTCTCCTCGGTAAACGTGTGCGATGTTCGATTTTTGATTGAAGATTTGCGA
>JAAFHI010000231.1 GCA_013298335.1 Actinomycetota bacterium | reverse complement strand
ACGTCTGCCCGGCACCGGCGACCGTGCCGAACAGGTAGATCCCGGTAATCAGCATCGTCGCGCAGGCGATCACGCCCAGCACGCCCCCGTTCGCGAGATTCACGTCGGTCAGGGCGACGACGCCCCAGAGCGGCAGGCAGGAAACCAGTATCACCACCACGTCGATCAGCCCGGCCACCACCCGCTCCTGAAGCTGGGGCCGCTCGCGGTGAACGATGCTTCCCGGCGTCCGGATTTCCTCGATGATGACCGGCTGCCGGGGCATGACCGGCGGCAGCGTGGCCGGTTTGGGTTCGAGACTCGGCGGGTTTTCCAGAAAATCGAAGTCGTCGAGCGCGGCGTCGAGTTCGTTCGCGATGTCGGCGATGTCCACCTGTTCGACCGCCAGCGCCGGGCCGTTGACCGGAATCTCGGGCGGGGCAGACGGGTGCTCGTCCTTCGCGGACGTGTCGGAGCGACGCGGCGGGAAGGCCATCGGCGAACGCGGGCTTTCGGAGGCGCGGCGGACCCGCTTGAGGGCCGCCCGGACAATCGGGTTGTCGATGTCGCGGCCATCGTCGTCGAAATCGTCTGACGGAAGGAGTTCGGGCTCAATGACGCCGGTCGGTATTGGCGCTTCGACGATCACCGGATCGGCTGACCGCATCGCCATGTCGTCCGCGCCATCCTCTTCGGGAGGCGGAACGGTGTTGGCCTTGTGATCGCGCATCGCCGCTTCCAGCTCGGCTTCCATCGAACGCCGCGCCTTGATCTGCCGAACGCGCGCGCTCAACTCGGCCCGCCACGCCGGAACGTTGCCGGAGCTGTTGTGGACCTCGATCGGGAACGCCGCAGCGTTGCCCTTTCCGTTGGTCGGCTTGGAGCCGTTATTGCTTTCCATACTTCTGACTGAAATCCGACGGACCGGTTTTTCGTTGAACGACCCGCACCGGCGACAGACCGCCGAGGCATCGCCTTGAATGTATCCGCAAGCGGCGCAAATCATCGTGACACTCTCGGGGTCGAAAGAAAACCCCCTCTGTAATTTTCGATTCGAGATTGAAGATTTTCAATCCGGTCGGCGGGTGACGGATGCCGTC
Source organism: Actinomycetota bacterium (assembly GCA_013298335.1). Lineage (GTDB taxonomy): Bacteria > Acidobacteriota > Blastocatellia > Chloracidobacteriales > Chloracidobacteriaceae > JAAFHI01. The sequence continues at coordinate 5,009 of JAAFHI010000231.1, read as the reverse complement.
ACAACGCGCGCTCCCGGCTGAGTCGAAAATCCGAAAACCGGAAATCGAAAATTGCGAACCCCTTGTCGAGCGATGGAGAGATTGAAGGCCGGCACTCTAGCAAAGCCGCTTTCAGGTCGTCAACAAAAGCGAAGGTAAAAAGTAAGGGTATCCCCCGGAAAATGTTGAAAAAAGGGAAATTGTCACTTTGTATAAAAAAGAGGAACCCGGTCCGGTCCGGTGACTGTCGGCAGACCGAAGCCTGTCTTGCCCAAACACGGGCCGCACGGTAGACTTCGCGGCGAAGCACTCACAATCACTCTCCGGAAGTCTTCCCTCAGCGCGCCGGAGCATTTTCCGAAAGAGGCGTGATTCGGATGTCCGTGTCGGTTCTCGACTTGAGCGGCATTGAAAACGTCCATCCTTCCGTCGCCACCGTCGCGGACTCGCTGGCGGACGTCCTGCTGCGCCCATCGGCCCCGCGTTCGATGGACAGCCTGCGCCGGGCCATCGCCGTCCACGTCGGCCTTTCCGAAACCTGCGTCGTGATCGCCGACAGCGAAGACGCCATCGTCGCGAAACTCATCCGCCTGTTCCTGAACCGCGGCGACGCCATCGCCGTTCCCGAACCGACCTACGGCATCTTCCGCTACGCCGCGCAGTCCGCGGGCATCGAGGTGCTCGACACCGGAAGCGACGAAAACTTCGAAATCTACCAGGAGTCGCTCGCCGAAATCGTGACCGCGGCGGAGCAGGTCCGGCTCGTCTTTCTTGCCTCGCCGAACAACCCGACCGGCAAGCCGATCCGCCGGGAAACGATCATCCGCATCCTCGAAACCGGCACCCTGACCGCGGTGGACGAATCCCACATCGAGTTCGGGGGCCGGAGTTGCGCCGATCTGATTGAGGAGTACCCGAACCTCGTCGTCATGCGCGGGTTCAAATGGGCCTCGCTCGACGGACTCAACGTCGCCTACGCGCTGGCCGCTCCTCCCATCGCCGCCCGCCTCGCGGCGGTCCTCCCCATCGAACCGCTCTCCGGCATGGCCCTTTCGGCGGCGGAATCGGCCATCCGCCACGCCCCCCTCCTGCGCGACAACCTCGAACGCATCGCCCGCGAACGCGACCGGATGACCACCGCCCTCGACGCCCTCCCCGGCGTCATCGTCCACCAGTCGGGTGCAAACTTCGTCTTCTGCCAGTTTCCCGACCGGAAAGGCCGCGATATCGCCAACCGCCTCTTCGAAAACGGCGTCAAGGTGCGTCACTACCCGGCGAAGGAATACCGGGACGGCATCCGGATTCGCGTCGGCCACCCGGCGGACACCGACCGCCTCCTCGACGCACTGAAAAAATCCTTGGCGTAGCCCTCCGCCCTTGTCGTACTCTTTCCCGTTTTAGCAGTTAGCAGTTAGCAGTTAGCAGTTAGCAGTTAGCAGTTAGCCGCTAGCAGTCACGTCTTTCTTCTCCATACATTCATACAATTCCAGCTACTGACTACTAACTGCTAACGACTAAAGGCTGGCCACTTCTTCATACCGAGGCATTCTTCCCATGACGCACCCCACGCTTTCTCCCGAACGCCGGACCAACCTCCGGCTGTCGAGCCGCTTCGACGCGGTCGGCTTTTCCGAAATCGTCCGCATCCGCAACCGGGTCATGGAACTCAAGGCCGCCGGACGGACGATCTTCCAGTTCGAAGGCGGCGAGCCCTTCTTCGAAACCCCGGAACACATCAAGTCCGCCATGCGCGACGCGCTCGCGGAAAACAAGACCCGCTACGCCCCGTCGAGCGGCATCGGCCCGCTCATCGACCTGCTCGCCGAAAAACTCGCGACCCGCAACCGCATTCCCTGCCCGAAAGACGACATCGTGGTCGGCGTCGGCGGAATGCAGGGCCTGTACGGCGCGTTCAACTCCCTGCTCGATCCGGGGGACGAGGTGATGCTTTTTTCGCCCTACTGGACGCCGACCGTGGACCTGATCCAGATGTCCGCCGGTGTTCCCGTGACGGTCGACACCACCGCCGCCCTCGCCAACGGGCTGCTGGCCGCGCTCGAAGCCAAGCTCACGCCGCGCACCCGCGCGCTGCTGCTCAACACCCCGAACAATCCGACCGGAATGGTCTTCAATCGGGCGCAACTCGAAGAAATTGCCGTGTTTGCGAAGAAAAACGACGTCGTGATCGTGGCCGACGAAGCCTATGAAGACCTCGTCTACGAAGGCGAACACGTCTCCATCGCGTCGCTGCCCGGCATGTACGAGCGGACCATCACGACCTTCACGCTGTCGAAGTCCTACGGGATGACCGGCTGGCGCGTCGGATACGCGGTCGCGCCCGAGCCGTTCGCCACCGGCCTCAAGAAATCGGTACTCTATTCGACCAACGGGGTCAGCACCCCGACCCAGTGGGCGGCGGTCGCCGCGTTGAAAACCTCGACGGATTTCTTCGCCGAATGTCTCGCCGAATACCGTCAGCGCCGCGACCTGCTCGTCGGCGGCCTGAATGCACTCGGACTGACCGTCAATCCGACGCCGGGCGGCGCGTTTTACGTTTTCCCGGACATCCGGGCGTTCGGCAGGACGAGTTCCGAACTGGCGATGGAACTGCTCGACAAGGCGAGCGTCGCCACGATTCCGGGCACGGCCTTCGGCGCGGAAGGCGAAGGCCATCTTCGGATGAGCTATTCGCTCCCGGTTGAAACCATCGAGAAGGGACTGGAAGCGCTTGGCGCGTATTTGAAGAAATAGGCAACCACCTCCGCTCAACAAAAGCCACCCGCCAGTCTGCCTGACCGGTGGGTGGCTTAAACGAGAAACGACGGTTTGGGATTACACCTTTATTCGAAAACGTCCGTCGCGGATTTGGTCGCGGGTTGAAATGACTTCCCGGTCATTGCCCAGCAGTGTTTCCGCAAGGTCGGCCTGAAACTTCGGGTCGCCGAAATGCCAGGAATGCGAAACTTCCCCCTGAGTATTGGCAAAACCACCGTTATTGTTCCGGCTTTCCCAGTAATCGCTGCAATCGACATTCACGGCTTTCGGATCGGTTGTATCGGGAAGCGCCACGCGTCCGACCCGGGGCGCAATTCCGATTCGCTTCACATTTGAAACCAGAAGGGCTTTGTCGTGCTTGTTTGAATAATTGGTCAGGCGACGACAGTGGTTGAACAACGCGCGGGTTTTCGAGTTTCCGAGTTCAAAATTTCCGCGCGAGACATCCGCGCCGATCAGCGCGATCTGACTGACCGACCAGTTCGCCTGTCCGATTTCGCCGCCAAAATCCTCGGCGTCGTCAAATGCCTCCCGGAGAACGAATGCTCCCATCGAATGCGCGAGAACGTGAACGTTGATCCAGCAGGTTGGTTGCTGGTTGGCGATCATCAGGGCAATGCCGTCCTTGACGAGTTGAAACGCCGCCTGCTTTCCGTCGTGGCGATCTTCCAGATAACCGAGTGTCAAATCGCCGCTTGGCCAGTCGAAACTGACCACCACTCCTGGAAAGTTCAGGGCGTTCAACCCGGCCTGTAGCGTCCGGTGCCGACGCAGGACGGATTCCGGGCTGTTCTTGTACCCGTGGACAAAGAACAGAAGATGTCCTTCCCGGCGGTCATTCTCGCCGACCACCGCGCGAGCCGAAAGGACCTGAAAAAGCTCCTTCACCCATTGGTCCTGCTGGACGGCCAAACCGGGGTTCGGAGAATTTTGCTGGTCCGGCACAATTAGATATTGCGTACTCCCCGGTTCGTCGCCGAATTGCGGACGACGACCGGAATTGACATTGCGAGCGCTCATGTAGAAATCGGGCATGGGATTTCCTTGAGGCGGTCGTTTTGGCAACCGCCTGCACTGCTTCCATTTCTGGAAGCGGGTTTGAAACCACATGAAGCGAATTGATCTAAAGGGATTTCCTCAGTTTGGGGAGAACGAATTCCAAACTGGTCCGACTGCCATTCGGGGAGGCAGGATCAGGCGTTGTCTTGAGCTTCTCCGTTGAGAAGGCTGTTGTTGTACAGCCGATCAATTCGTTCACAGCTACCGATGAAATCGGGAACCGTGTCCGAAAAGGCTCACGGGAAGTGAATACGTGGGTGATTTGTAGCCGAGGGCGGCAACGTGGCGGGCTGACTCGTTCGCTGTATGTCCGAGGGTTTCGGAAAATGATTCAGATTCGCCGCCAAAAACCATTCGGACGACGAAAATCCCCTGGAATCATCAAGGGAAACGTTTTCCTTCACGGACAAAACGTTTTTTCCACGAGAAAAAGGTATTTCTTCACGAGGAAAACGTTTTGCTCGTGAAGCAATACCTTTTGGTTGACGTTCCCAAGGTATTTTTGGCAGGGGAAAGTTAAAACTTGTTGGGAAAATCGTTTTGTTCGTAGGGCAAAAGGTTTTCACGACGGAGGAAGCGTTTCGCCCACGGCTTCGGAGAAGCTGCGTACCCGGTTCTCGAGGAGGTTTTGCCAGTCAAGGATTGTCTAATTCATTAAACGGAGAACCAAAGTGAGTTAAACGACGCAGCAAACCCACGATTACTCAATTTGATTCATGGGAGATCAATCCCAAATTTTTTGAGAATCTGGCGAATTAAATCAATTTGCATATCAATTCGGGCAAAAACCGTATCTTTTTGGCATGAATCAAATGAAGAGCGAGAAGCAACTGTTCTTAAAGCAATCCCAGCCAATTTCAGCTTTTCATTAACAATGACATAAGCTGGCCCACCACTATCTCCAGGACAAACACCAGCCATATCAGAACCAGCAACAAATTCAAATTCAGAGTTGAATCCTAAATTCTTTTCAATTTCGTTTAGGTCGTCTTTGGGGGTTTTCTTTAAGTACTTAATAAGCAACTGGCCGAACCTCTTAGCTCCTTGTTGAATATTGGCTGTCCTCCCACCAAAACCAAAGCCAACAACTTGTATCGACGTTTGATTCTTCATTTCCTCAACCGAGATTAAAGGTATAAAGTCAGCCTGAATAGGTTTCTCTAAAATTAAAATTGAAAGATCACACTCATTTGTTA
>JAAFHI010000774.1 GCA_013298335.1 Actinomycetota bacterium | reverse complement strand
CCCGTGAACGGGGCTCCGGAATGAAGAAAATCGGTTTGAGCCTCGTTCACGAGGCTTGTTTTTGAAGAGCCCTGTCCTTGAGGGCAGGGCGAACGGCGGCGGCTGAACAGTTACAAAAAATCGTTTCCGGTTGCCCCTGCAAGGGATCCGCAGAACTTCCAACCCCGGAACATGGAGACTGACATGAGAACGCTCACAATCATCGAACACATCTCGCTGGACGGCGTGATCCAGCATTCCGCCGACAATGACGGTTTTCCCTACAGCGACTGGACCGCGCCCTATCGGAGCCCCGCTGGCCGCGATGCCATGCTCGCGGCGTATGGCGAGACGCCGGACCTGCTGCTGGGCCGCCGCACCTACGACATCTGGTCCGGCTATTGGCCCAAGGCGCCGAGCAGTCCGATGGGGGACCGCCTCAACGCGGCAACCAAGTATGTCGTGACCCACCGTCCCGAAAGTCTTGAATGGGGCCCGTTCGAGGGCGTCGGACCGGATTTCGTCGAGGGCATTCGCCGCGTCAAGGCCCAGGACGGCCCGAACCTCATCCTCTCGGGAAGTTCCACGTTGACATCGCCGCTGCTCGAACATGGCCTGGTCGATAAGGTCATGCTGGCCGTCTATCCGGTTCTGCTGGGTACGGGGAAGCGCTTCTTTGCGGAGGGCACTCCGGCGCGGTCATTCGAACTGGTCGAGTCGCAGGCGTTTCAGTCCGGCATCGTTTTCAATACGTACACGTCCGTTCGGTGACAACCTAAAAAAAGGAGAAAAGCAGATGAACAAAGTGACACCTTTCCTGATGTTCAATGACCAACTTGAGGCAGCAATCGCGTTCTATACCGCGACATTCCCCGACTCCGAGATCAGGACGGTTGCCCGTACCGGTGAGGACGGCCCAATCACTTCCGCCGAGTTTGTCATCGGCGGGCAGTTCTTCATGGGATTTAACGGGGGCGAGTACTTCAACTTCTCTCAAGGCGTCTCGCTCTATGTGGACTGCGCGGATCAGAGCGAGGTTGACGAATACTGGAACAAACTTGTCAGCGGTGGCGCAACGCCATTGCAGTGCGGTTGGATTACCGATCAATTTGGCCTCACCTGGCAAATCGTGCCGAGGCGTTTCACGGAACTCATCGCCGACCGGAACCCGAAAAAGGTACAGGCCGTCATGGCAGCGATGATGACCATGGTGAAGCTCGACGTCGCGGCACTGGAGAACGCTTATGAGGCTGCCTAGCCGGGGAAATGCAGACAACAACTGTCACCAATAAAAACAACTCGCTCAGGCTGCCTCACTCGAAGCATTGTTTGGCACGCCAGCGTATCTGTTGAAACGAAAGGAAAAAACAGTGAACAAACACATCATCGTCAATCTCCCGGTCGCCGACCTGCCGAGGTCCCTGGCCTTTTTCGAGTCGCTCGGCTTTTCACGCAAGTTCAGGGATGACGCCTCCGCGCTCATGGTCGTCAGCGAGGCAATTTCCGTCATGCTCCACACGCACGAAAAGTTCTGTGACCTCTCGTCGAAGGACATCTGCGATACGACGAAGGCCTCCGAAGCCTGGTTCAACCTCGGTTGCGAGAGTCGCGCGGAGGTGGATGACCTGGTTTCAAAGGCAGTCGCCGGCGGCGGCTCGTCCAACGCCGGGCCGGAGGATTACGGCTTTATGTATCAGCACGGCTTTGCCGACCCGGATGGCCACCATTGGGTACTCTTCCACATGACCGAAAACGCGGCTCAGGTGTAGTCTTGGCCGATTCATCCGGTTTCACTCGTGCATGAAAAAAGAACCGCCGGGAATTCACGTTCCCGGCGGTTCTTCCGTTTCAAACCATGCGCGCAGGGTGCGCGCGGTCCATCAGGCGGCGGCGACGACCTTGGCTTTGGCGACGCGCGGCTGACGCGCGACGTGCGTGGCGTTGGTCCACGCGGCGAGCGTCGCCGGGTCGTTGCGGTAGCGGTTGCGGACCACCGCGTCGAGGTCGCGGATGGCCTCGATTCCGGCAGCGATGTTTTCGTCAATCGCCGCGCCGACCGTCACCGCCGAGGACGTCGAGACGGTTTTGTCTCCGAGCGTCCGTTCGAGGGCGGCGATGTCGGCCCGCAGGTCGTCGAGAAAATCGGTCGGCAGTTCGTACTTGATGAATTCCTGCGCCAGCGGCTCGGCGTCGGCAACGAACCGCCGCGCCGTGGTGAGGAATTCGCGGTCCGATTGCCGCAACGGAACGCGGAACTTCTCCTCGATGCCCGGCTGGCGGCTGGCCATCGCGCGGGCGGCGCGCTGCATCGCTCGGAGATCGTCCCGCAGGGCTTCCCGCTGGACCGATTTCGCCGTCTGACTCTGCCGCCGGTCGGTCCGGTGGGTGTCTTCATCCACGGCGTACTGCGTGAGGGTTTCGATAATCCCGTTGAGATTGGAAAAGGTTTCGTGGCCGAACGAATCGGCGGGGAAGTCGGCGGCGCGGGCTTCGCCGAATTCCTTGATCTTGAGCATCGCTTCGTACTGTTTGCGTTCGCGGTTCGTCATAATGATCCTGATTTATGGGTAAGTGAAATCTGGTTCGGTCTCGGTGTCGTCCTTGCGCGGGGAGCGTTTCCTCCGGTTCGTGACGGGGGCAAGAATACGCCGTTTGAAAACATCGTAAATGGTGTGGGCAACAGTGGGTGACTGTGGTTTTCCTCATCGCTCAATTGGGAAAACCACGGTCGAACTGAACTTTCACCCGTGACAACCGAACTTCCGCGCACGCACAGTCATCTTCCGCGTGTGCATAGCCAACTTCCGCTCCTGCATGGAGAACTTCCGCTCCTGCACGGTCATCTTCCGCTCCTGCATGCGGAACTTCCGCGTGTGCAGAGCCATCTTCCCCGCCTTC
>JAAFHI010000752.1 GCA_013298335.1 Actinomycetota bacterium | reverse complement strand
CGGGTGTCGGGTTTCAGGTCAAACCGGGGAAAAGGGGTCAGGGGTCAGGAATCAGGGATCAGAAAACTGGCGGCTGGCCACTGACCACTGGCTACTGGCTACTGACTGCTAACTGCCAACCGCTAACCGCTGCCCACGAAAAAGCCCGGCGAGCGTACTCACCGGGCCGGTTTCAAAATTCGCGATGCGACGGGGCGGGACTGACCGTTTCAGATCGAGTAGCCCGGCGAACGCCGTTTGATGTCAAGGATGATGGCGAAGATCATTCCCATCATGAAGACAAAGTGCGTGACGCCGTCGAAGGTCTGGCCGAACATGATCGCCACTGCCCAGCCGGCAATCAACGCGGCGTAGATCACGCCGTACAGCGGGGTGTACTTCCAGTTCATACGCTGCTCCTCATTTGAAAATGGTTCGGGAAATCGGGAACGCTCCGACCTTAAAGCCTTGCCCGCGCCGAGACTGTTTCCCCGCGTACGATTGGCCGGTTCAGTTCTGGTTCTTTCGAAAGGATTCGAGCATCCGGCAGAAAATCCGGGCGATGTTGCGCGCGTCGTCAACGCCCCGGTGATGCGTGCCTTCGAGCGGCAGCCCCTCCCGTTCGAGCGCGCCCGGCATGCCCAGTTCGCGGGGCAGCCCGTGCATCACGGCGTACATCGTCTTCAGGTTGATGTGCGACGTTCCAAACGGATATCCCACGCCGAAACTCGCGCTCTGCCGCTGAAACTGGTTCCGGTCGTAATCGCCCCAGCTCGCCCAGACCCGCTGCTGCGCCTGAAATTCCGTCCGCAACCGCTTGCAGGTTTCCTTGAACGTCAGCCCGTTTTTGAGCTGTTCCGCCGTCAGCGTCGTCAGTTCGGTACAGAACGGGCTGACTTCCGACCGCTCGGGCTTGACCAGAATCGAGGTGCATTCGCCGACCGTCATGGCGGTCAGGTCCACCAGCGCGATGCCGACCTCGATGATTTCATTTTCCTGGCCCTCGGGATTCGGGCCGTCCCAGCAGGTCGCCTCGATATCCACCACGAGCACCGTATCCAGTTGCTTTGCCATACTTTTCAGGCTCCTTTTTCGGTTCTGATCAGTTCCGCGCAGCGGTGGCCGCTCACCACCGCGCTCTCGATGGTCGCCGGAAGGCCGGTGTTGACCCAGTCGCCGCCGAGAAACAGGTTCGCGACGGCGGTTTTGTAGTTCGGACGCCGCCGTTCGTTCGCGACCGTCGCCGAAAAGGTCGCCGTGAATTCCTTGACCACCCGCGAATGCAGCAGTGTCGCCTCGCGCGCGCGGGGCATCACCGCCCTCAGGTCGTCGAGCGCGAGGGCGACGAGTTCCTCGTTCGGCACGCGGGCAAATTCATAGGCCGCGCTGATAATGAGCGCCAGATGGTTGGAATCGGCAGCGTCTTCCGCGAAAGCGCTCTTGTTGAAGGCCCACTGCACGCGGGTGCCGATGAGTCCGGCGAAGGCGGCGTCCATCACGGGCCGGTCGAACCAGAGGTTGACGGAAATGATCGGGGCCGCGCCGAAGGTATCGAGGTTCAGAAAATACTCCCCGGCAAACCTGGCCAGATCGGCGGGTGGCACGGTCGAAACGCAGGCGTCGGCCATAAGTGTTTCACCGGACGAGAGTTCCGCGCCGACAAAGGTCCCGTTTTCGACGACCAGCCGCTTGACGCCGGTCTGCAACCGGACTTCCCCGCCCCGCGCCTCGACGAACGTGACCGCCTGCCCGGTGTAGAGTTCGCTCAGTCCGACCTTCGAGATGACCATCTTGGAATCCTCGAACGTACCGCCAAACCCCTGGTTCAAAACCTGGATGAGCAGCACGGCGGCGGCCTTCGCGGGGTCTTCGTTGATCGTTGCGATGACGAACGGGTCCCAGAACCGCTCGCGAATCCGGGCGCTCTGGCCGTATTTCGTGAGCCATTCGGCAACGCTCATGTCGCCGTATTTCGCGCGGAAATTCTTCTTCGACGTCTGAAGCGCGAGCCCGACCCGCAGCAAACTGAGTTTTTCGACCAGCGAAATCCCCCGCAGGCGGATCATCCCGACCAGCATGTGCAGCGGCGCGGGTAGCGGCGGGCAGATCAGGGCGGCGGCGCCGTCCCGGTCGAGAAAATCCACCCGCGGCGCGGGAAACCAGTTGACCAGCTTTTCGCTGCCGATGCGTTCCAGAAACCGCATCGTCTCGTGGTAGCACCCCATCATCAGGTGCTGCCCGTTGTCGACCGTGTCGCCGGTAGCGTCGTCCGTGAAGGAATAGGCGCGCCCGCCGAGCCGCGGACGCCGCTCCAGAACCGTGACGCGGATGCCGCGTTCGGCCAGCGCGGTGGCGGCGGCCAGTCCGGCGAATCCGCCGCCGATGACGATGACGTGTGATGTTGTATTCGACATATCCATGAAAAAAGGCGTCGTTGTGGAAAACGACGCCTTTTTCTGCCTTGAACGGCAGGTGATTACAAGCGATTAGCCCGGAATATTGATGACCTGGCCGACTTGAATCATGTCCGGGTCGTCAATGGTGTCGCGGTTGGCTTCGAAAATTTCCTGCCACGTCGTGCCATGATGGCTGGCGATTTTGCTCAGGGTGTCGCCGGAAACGACGGTGTAGGCCGTCGACGCCGAGATGGCATTCACCAGATCGCCCGATCCGGTCGGGTCGAGCAGCCCCTGGAGGTCGGACAGTTCCTTTTTCACTTCGGCGGTGGTCGAACCGTACAGGGTCAGCACCCCATCGGTTTCGGACGCGGAAAAGCCTTCAACCCCGTGCTGGTTGGCGAGGTCGATCAACGATTGATACTTCTCGGTAGCGGACATGCGTGAAATCTCCTTTGGGCAATCGAATACAGAGTGAAGCGGTTTGAAATCGGGTCTTACGATGACGGATCGGGCACACGCCGGTTTTTCAATGGTCGTTCACTGGTGTTTCCGACATCTTTCAAA
>JAAFHI010000311.1 GCA_013298335.1 Actinomycetota bacterium | reverse complement strand
GTCCTATACCGGGCAATCGCTCTATGCCTATTACGCGCACCAGTCGGACGATTCGAAACCGGCCGGCACCGCCTTTGCAACCGATACCGGTCAGACGGTTTACGGCGGCGGCGGCATCACCCCGGGCATCACCGTGAAACGGGCCACCCTGACGCCGATGCAGGTGAAACTTTCCGACGCCGCCTTCGAGTTTGCACGGCAGCTTTCGGCGGGCGTCGTTCCGGGACTGGTTGCCTACCGCGTCGAGCGCACCGAGTTCCAGCACCAACTAAAAGACACGGATGTGCCGGTCAACGACAAGGTTCTGGCGGCCTTTCGCGATTTCCTGAAAGCCGACGCCCGGTTCCGTCCGCTGGAAACCTCGGTCAACGGAAATCTCGACTTCATCCGCAACCAGATCCGTCAGCAACTGGCGACCGCGGCCTATGGCACGGAGGCCGGTTTCATCGTCCAGCTTCAGGCCGATGAACAGGTCAACAAGGCGCTCGCCGAGGACACGCAGACTCTGGCGGCGGATGTTCTGCAACGTGCCCAGGGGATGCAGCGGGTGGCGGCGCAGCGGTAACCGATTCGGTTTCAATGGATTCGGAGCGAAAAGCGGGCGGACGGCCCGCTTTTCCTGTTTTCGTGACCGGCACTTTGCAAGGCTGAAACCAATTCGGGGGTGGTTGGCAAGCCCCGGAGACGGTGCTAGTGTTCTGTTTTCTTTCTTACCATTTTTCTGCCGGACATTCGTGCGGCGTTCGGCGCTTCCCAAGCGCACCGTCTTCATACAGGAGTCGTTTCTATGGTGAATACCAAGCACGTTGACTACATGAACCTGGACTCGTTGTTCAGCACCGAGGAATTGCAGGTTCGCGATCTGGCCCGTTCGTTCGTGGAAGAACGGATTCTGCCGGTCATCGAGGATTGTTACGAACAGGGTGTCTATCCCTCGGAACTCATCAGGCCGATGGGCGAACTCGGATTCTACGGCTGCAATCTGCCGGAAGAATACGGCTGCGCCGGAATGAACAACATCGCGTACGGCCTGATCACGCAGGAACTTGAGCGCGGCGATTCGGGCATCCGCAGTTTCGCCTCGGTGCAGAGTTCCCTCGTGATGTACCCGATTTTCGCCTTCGGTTCGGAAGAGCAGAAGCGGAAGTGGCTGCCCGCGCTGGCTACGGGTGAAAAGATCGGGTGTTTCGGGCTGACCGAGCCGGATTTCGGCTCGAATCCGAGCGACATGGTCACCCGTGCCGAGCACACCAAGTTCGGATGGAAACTCAACGGCGCGAAGATGTGGATCACCAATGGAACCGTGGCCGACGTCGCGGTGGTCTGGGCCAAAACCGGTGAAGACACCCGCAGCATCCGCGGATTCCTCGTCGAGAAGGGCACGAAGGGCTACAGCGCGCCCGAAATCAAGAAAAAGCACTCCCTGCGGGCGTCGATTACCTCGGAACTCATTTTCGAGGACTGCGAAATCCCCGAGGAGAACATCCTGCCCGGCGTCGAAGGGCTGCGCGGGCCGTTGTCGTGTTTGAATCAGGCGCGCTACGGCATCGCCTGGGGCGCGATCGGTTCGGCGATGGCGACCTACACCGCCGCGCTCGAATACTCGCTGTCGCGGATTCAGTTCGGAAAACCGATTGCCTCGTTCCAGCTTCAACAGAAGAAACTGGCCGAAATGATCACGGAAATTTCAAAGGCGCAGTTGCTCGCGTTCCACCTCGGAAAGCTGAAGGACGCGGGGAAGGTCACCCCGGCGCAGATTTCGATGGCGAAGCGCAACAACGTCGCGATGGCGCTCAACGTTGCCCGCGAGGCGCGGACGATTCTCGGCGCGAACGGCATCAGCGCGGAATATCCGGTCATGCGCCACATGAACAACCTCGAATCGGTGCTGACCTACGAGGGGACGCACGACATCCACACCCTGATCATCGGGGCCGAAGTCACCGGGATTCAGGCCTTTAAATAAGGATCGGCTAAAATTTATCCGTAAAAAGCCGCCTGGTAATCATACCCGGCGGTTTTTTTGTGGTGTTTTTCCAGAAAGTACGCTGCTTCATGTAGTCTGAGCTGCTATTACCATGTTAATTTTCAAAGTTGCCTCATCCCGAAAGTACGGGAATTCAGACCCGTCCGGTAGGCAACTCTGTGGAACCTTTTGGTACTCAGAGGCGTTTGCATCACCTATTCGCGCTTCCGCAATCCCTTTTTCAAGCGCGGAACTTTCGGGTTTCCAGGGAAACTCAAAACACTGTAAGGAGTTACAAAATGAAGAAGCTTTTTCTTGCGGCCATTGCCGTGTTCGTTTTCGGCGTCGCCGCTCAGGCGCAGTCCACCGGTGACGGCAAGGTTGAAATCTACGGCGGTTACACCTTCCAGCACACCCGTTCGGACGGTGACGGACTCAACCTCAACGGTTTCAACGTCGGCACCAACATCTGGCTGAACCAGAACAGGAAGTTCGGCATCAACGGTGAATACACTTTTGCCCAGGGAAGCACGACGGGGGTCATCACGGTTTCCAATACCGTTGTTTCGACTGATGTCCGGACCCGTTATAACTCGTTTGCCGCCGGGCCGATTTACCGGTTCAAAACGGGTCGGGTGAAGCCGTTTGTTCGCGCCCTGTTCGGTGCGACCCGGGTTTCCAACCAGGTCTCGTTCACCAACCCTCTTCCCAATCCGGGAACCCGCACCCGGGTCAGCGTTGACGCAACGTCCTTCACCTTCATCGGCGGCGGCGGCGTGGATGTCGATCTGACCAAGGATGGTCGGATTGCCTTCCGGGTGGGCGCGGTTGATTACCAGTTCATCAAGGACAGCAATATCTTCAATAACCAGAACGGAATTCGGGTCAGCACGGGCCTGGTCCTGCGCTTCTAGTTCGGATTCGTTCAGATAAAAAAAGAACCCGTCGGGATCTCTCCCGGCGGGTTCTTTTTTGAGGTGGGACGATTTATTCGTGCGTCCAGTCACCTCGGATCGGGACGTCAGCGGCGGTCCCGTAATACGCGAGAATATTGAACGGGCCGGTGGTGTTGAAATTCCGCATGTAGTACTCCCCGTTCCGGTACACCCCGATGGTATCGGTCCCGTCGCCGTCCCAGTCGCCGACGATGGGCCGGTCGGTCGGGAGTCCGAATGGAACCTGGATGTCGGCAAATCCCGAAGTATTGGAATTTCTCAGGAAGAAAACGCCGTTTCGGAAGATCCCCACCGAATCGACGCCGTTACCGTCCCAGTCGCCGGCGACCGGAATATCCCCGGTCTGGCCGAAAAAGACCTGAATATCGGCGGGACCGGCGGTGTTCGTGTTTCGCAGGAAGAAGACACCGTTGCGGAAGACTCCGATGGTGTCGATACCGTCCCCGTCCCAGTCGCCCGAAACCGCGATATCCCCGAACTGTCCGTAGGGAAAACTGAGATCGGCGTTCCCGGCTTCGTTTGTGTTTTTCAGAAAGAAAACGCCATTCCGATAGATTCCAACCGAGTCGACGCCGTCACCGTCCCAGTCCCCTGAAAGCGGAATATCGTTTCCGGCTCCGTAAATGAATTCCTTTTGGGCAAAACCGGTCGTTGGTGAATACCGAAGGTAGAATTTTGAATCGCTCGGTCGCTGGACGCCAATGGTGGTTCGAAACCGACCGGCCCCTTGAGTAACGATTACGGCCTGACCGGCGACCAGAACCACTCCGACCCGCGTACTGCCAGGGGTTACGTCCGGATTGGCGGCGATGACGAACGTGACGGTCCCGGAGCCGGACCGGGGGCTGGTCCCGACCACGCCGATCCACGTCACGCTGCTGGTTGCCTTCCAGGTACAACCGGAATTGGTCGTGACCGTAATGGTTTTGGAGGAGGCTTTTCCGGTTGTGGACAGCTCCAGCGGCGTGACCGTGAACGGGCAGGGATTGGCGGCCTGATTGACCGTGAAAATCTGTCCGTTGATATTGAGGGCCGCCGACCGGGCCAGACCGGCATTGGCGGCAACCGAAAAGGTCAGGGTTTGCGTACCGACGCCGTCCGTCGGAATTCCGGTAATCCAGTCAGGCAGATCAAGGACGCTCCATTGGCAGGACGGCGTCGAGGCCGTGATGGTCAGGGTTCCGGAACCGCCCTGGAAGGGAAGCGAGGTTGATGACGGAGCTATGGTAAACGAACAGGAGTCGCCCTGGAGGACCGTGAAGCTCTGTCCGTTGATGGAAATGTTGGCCCGTCGGGTCGTGCCACTGTTCGGGGCCACCGAAAAGTTGACCGTCTGGGTCCCCGTTCCGGTGCTCGGGAATCCGGTGATCCAGCTCGGGATTCCCAGTGCCTGCCAGCCGCATCCGCCCTGAACCGTAATCGTCAGGTTCCCATTTCCCCCGCCCTGCGGGAAGAACGCCGAAGTGGATGAGATGGAATACTGGCAGACCGGTCCGACTTGGAGCGCCGCCAGGCTGCGGGCAATTTTCGAATCGAAAAAGTCAAACTTCCCTCCAAGCAGAACTCTTCGGTTGAGAATAATATTCAGGGTGTCAATGGAGGCCGCCCCGGACTCGTTGATCGGGGTCAGTTCGAGGCCAGGTCCCGGATTGAACGTTGCGTCCGGGGATCCGTCCGGGTTCAGCCGGACGATGCCGGAACCTCCGTCGGATGGCGCGCCGACAGCAATGATTTTTCCATCGGATTGAAGGGCGATCCGTTTCACCGAACTCACCTGGCTGCTCACGGTCGAAAGCGGCGCGAACTCAAAGTCCAGGCTCCCGTCCGGGTTGAGCCGGGCGATCCGGGATTGAAAACCACCATTGACCGTATTGAAACTGCCGCCGATCAGGATTCTGGAATCAGTTTGAAGAACGACGTCCTGAATCGCTCCGACAACCGAAACGGGCGCGAACGAGGTGTCCGCAGCGCCGTCAGTTTTCAATCGGATGACGCTGCCCGAAAGGGCGACGATCACGCGACCATCCGGCTGGGGCAGGGCGCGCTGAACGCTGCTTCCGGGGGGAATCGCCGGGTTGAAGCTCTGATCGACCGAGCCGTCGGCATTCAGCCGGGCCACGCCGTTTCGGGCAGTGGCGTTGACGGTGGTGAAGTTCCCGGCAATCAGAATCCGATTGTCCGGAAGAACCGTCAACTTGAAGATGGTCCCGTTGACGGCGGGGGAGAATGTGGTGTCGAGGGCCCCGTTTTCCTTGAGTCGGGCAAAACCGGCCCGGCTGACTCCGTTGTATTTTGAAAAGTTCCCGGCCACCAGAATGTCACCGGTGGACTGCGTTCCGATATCGGAAATCGGGGGCGCTGACGCCGGCGTCGATGGGTCAAGTTCGAAACCGGTCCCGACCGAGAACGAGGTGTCGAC
>JAAFHI010001071.1 GCA_013298335.1 Actinomycetota bacterium | reverse complement strand
GTTGGGAAAGGGGAAGAGAATCGGGTTTCCGTAACTCGTCGGTTTGTCGAGGAACGTCTCGAACGGGAGATGTTCCATCCGTTCATCGCCCGCGACGTAGGAAAAGGCGTTCTGCCCGAATTCGGGGTAAATCTCGGCTTCCGCGACCCCTGTTTGAACCAGTTTGAAAAAATCGGTTCCCTGCCGCGATTCCGACACGATTGAATAGCTCATGCGTATCCTCTCCTGAATTGAATCCGTGTAATCCGTGTAATCCGTGGCGATTACTGCTTTTGGTCCGACGGAGCGAGATAACTCACCGCTACACCGACCAGGAAGGTGGTGAGCGAACCGATGAGAACATACCACTGCCAGGAAACCGCTGTCCCGAATTTCACGGCCAGCATCGCCGCCGCGCCCGCGAGCAGCCCGGCGAACGCATGGGCCGACGTCACCCGCCGGGTGAACGTTCCGAGGAAAAAGACGCCGAGAATCAGGCCGTTCGGAAAGGCCGCGATGGCGAGGACTTCATTCACCACGCTGCTCGAAATTTTCACGGCCAGAAACGCGAACCCGATCTGCACCAGTCCCCAGAAGGCCGTCAGATAGCGGGAAATTTTCAGGTAGTGGGCGTCGCCGCGCGTTCCGCCCGAAATCGGGATGTAGAAATCCGCCATCGCCGTCGCCGCCGACGAATTGAGCGACGACGACAGCGTGGACATCGCCGCCGAAAACACCGCCGCCACGACGAGGCCGACCACGCCGGTCGGCAGGTGGTTCACGATGTACTGCGGGAACACGCCGTCGTTGGCAATTTTCCCGTTGGTGGTGATGAGGGCGAGTTCGCGGGCGGCGGGCCCGTTGTAGAACACCCAGAGCATCGTTCCAATGAAGAGAAAAAGGACGAACTGGATGAAAATCGCGACGCCTTCGGTGAGCAGGGCGGTGCGGGCGCGGCTGAGTCTGTCGGTGCAGAGATACCGCTGGACGAGCAGTTGATCCGTGCCGTGGGTCGAGGTCGTTAGAAACGCGCCGCCGATCAGCCCCGACCAGAACGTATAGTTTTTCGTGAGATCGAACGAAAAGTCGAAGAGGCGAAACTTGTCGGCTTTCAGGCCCTCGGCGAACACGGTGTTGAGCCCGCCGGGAATGTCGCCCGCCAGAATCCACATCGCGACGAACAATCCGACCAGATAGATGATGAGCTGGAGGCCGTCGGTCCAGATCACCGCCGACATGCCGCCCAGATAGGTGTAGATGATGGTCGCCATGCCCATCACCACGACGGAAAAAACGAGCAGGGCGATGTTCGGCGCGAGAAACGGCAGCATTTTCGCCGCCAGCGTCTGAATCACTGGAATCCGCGAGAGAAACGCCGCGAGGACCAGTCCCGTCGAAAATAGCCGGAATCCGTCCGAAAGATTGCGGGTGACGAGAAAGATGGACGCCGTCAGCCGTTTCACCGCGTTGCCGAACCGGTCGCCGAGCAACTGGTAGACCGTCAGCAGGTCTTTTTTGAAGTACAACGGCATGAAAACCGTCACGACCACGATTCGTCCGACCAGATAGCCGAAAACGAGTTGCAGAAAACGGAAATCGCCGCCGAACGCGAAGCCGGGCACGCTGATGAACGTGACCGTGCTCGTCTCGGTGGCGATGATCGACCCGGCAATCGCCCACCACGGCATCGTTTTTCCGCTGACGAAGTAATCGGCGACGTTTTTCTGCGATTTCGAGAAATACGCCCCGAACAGCACCATCCCCAGGAGGTAGCCGACGATGATGACGATGTCGAGTATGGGCATTGGGGAGTCTGAGAGACTGAAGTCTTGGAGTCGGGAGTCTTGGCGTCTGGGAGTCCGGGAGACGGAAGTCCGGGTTTAAATATTCCTCGACTCCAAGACTCCCGGACTCCAGACTCCAAGACTGTTTTTAGAACCCGAACCGCAGGGCGAACTGGAACTCGCGCGGCGCGGTCGTGCCGGTCGGGCGACCGAACGTGCCGGTGGGGCCGTTGTCCACCGTGTTGGACGGATTGAAGGTCGTTCCAAACGACGTGAAGATGGTGTG
>JAAFHI010000882.1 GCA_013298335.1 Actinomycetota bacterium | reverse complement strand
GGACGCAACTGAAAATGACTCGCGCTTTATTCCTTTTTTCCGGTCGCGGACTTGTGTTGTTGCGGGTTTGTTTGGAGATGCGTTTGCTTGAGTTGACGCAAATCCGCGATTCCTTTTTGAAATTTCCCGCTCAGGTCCTGCGAGGCGACCGAAACCAGCATTTGCGCGCCGATTGACAGAACCGGCATCGTGACGGCCTTCTCAACCACTTCGATTTTGATCGGGAAGGCCGTCACCGCCAGAAAAATCGCCGATCCGATGAGCCAGGCCCGGACCAGCCCCAAACCCGCGCCGCCCAACCGGTCAAGACCCGTCAAGCCCGTCTTTTTCAGGGTTTTACGCAGTTTGTGGGAAATCGTGCCGCCGGCCACGACGCAGATCACGATGGGAATCAGAAACCCCACGACTAAAGCCACGTTCTGGGAAGCGCCGAACCACCGCAAAAAAACCGCCACGTCGTCATAAAAAACCAAGGCGGCGGCCAGCCCGACGATGACCGCTCCGAATGAAAAAACGCTTTGGGTGAGGCCCTTCAACGCGCCGCTGAAGGCGCTGAAGGCGGCGATGATGAAGATCAGGTAGTCGAAGCCGGTCATTGGATTTTCGATGTTCGATTGAAGATTTTCGATTTCAGGAATGAGAACGTCGAAAGCGCTGATTTGGGTGCATCAATCCCCAATCAAAAATCTTCAACCAAGAATCTTCAGTTTGTAAGTCGTTCCAATGCTTCCAGATACCGCATTCGAGTGGCCTCGATGATGGGTTCGGGAAGCGAAGGCGCGGGCGGCTGTTTGTCCCAGTCGAGCGTCTCCAGGTAGTTTCGGACAAACTGCTTGTCGAAGGAATCCTGTGACCGACCCGGTTCATAGGTCGTGGCATCCCAGAAACGCGACGAATCCGGCGTCAGGGCCTCGTCAATCCAGACGATTTCTCCGTTTTCACCCAGACCGAACTCGAATTTGGTATCGCAGAGGATGATGCCCCGCGAAAGGGCGTATTCCGCCGCCGCCGAATAGAGATTCAGCGTCAATTCCTTCAACTTCCGGGTATGTTCCACGCCGACGATCTCCGTCATCCGGGATTCGCTGATATTTTCGTCATGGCCGGATTCAGCCTTGGTGGCGGGGGTAAAGAGCGTTTCCGGCAACCGGTCGGATTCGCGAAGCCCCGCGGGAAGTGAAATCCCGCACACCGCGCCGTCTTTCTGATAATCCTTCCAGCCGGAACCGGCGAGATACCCCCGCGCGACGCATTCGACGGGGAACGCCTCGGTTTTTCGGACGAGCATGCTCCGACCCGTCAGTTGATCCGAAAAAGGGTGGAGTTCGGCGGGATAGTGCGCCACATCCGTTTCGAGAATGTGGTTCGGGACGATATGCGAGAGTTTGGTGAACCAGAACGCCGACATTTCGGTCAGAATGCGTCCCTTGTCGGGAATCGGATTCGGAAGTATGCAGTCGAAGGCCGAAATGCGGTCGGTGGCGACGATGAGCAGGCGGTCGTTCAAATCGTAAACATCTCGGACCTTGCCGCGTCGGAAAAGCGGGATGCCCGTGAGTTCGGATTGTAAAAGTGCGGGAGAAATGGTGGTTGTCTCCTTCCGGGATTGATTTTCGACAGGCGGGATTATACCCAAGGGAAAACCGAAACGGGAAAGAAGAATGCCTTCGAACGAGACGCACCACGTCCCTCCAGCCGTGGAAAATGACCCGCCGGACAAAGCCGACCGCCTGACCCTTGCGATTTCGGTCGTCCTCTTCATTTATGCCATCGGCGCGCCGCACTCCATCTGGCTCGCGCAGGCGGGTTCACTGGTCATCTTCATGCTCTGGACGATTCGGTGGCGAATCCGGCGAACCGGCGAAAACCTGCGTTCCATTCCCGGATTTCTCGCGATTCTCGGTTTTTTCGGGCTGACGGTCCTCTCCGCGCTGGCCTCCTATGAACCCCGCGTGAGTCTCGACGGAATGCGCGGCGTTCTTTTTATGGGAATGTTCGTCGTAGTCGCCCGCGCCATTTCGGGACCGATTCTGGCCCGGTGGCTCATGTTCGCCATGCTGATTTCGGCGCAGGTCAACGTATTGCTCACCTTTACCCAAGAAGTTCGGGGAATCGGGTTTCGAATCACGAAAATCGCCGACGATTCGCCCTTCAGGGGGCGTTTTGAGGTCGGGGACGTCATTTTCCTCATGGACGGGCAGCGCGTTCAGGCACCGGAGGATATTTTTCGGCTTTCAAATGAAGAAAGGTCCAACAATATCCATCATATTGAAGGAAGGCGGGTTGAAATCCGCATTTCGACTGATCTGCCGAAAACAACCATCACCGACTTCAGGAAAACCAGGTCCAACCGCGATCTCGGACTGTCGAGCGTGCCGGCCCGCGACTTTCGGGCCAGAGGGTTTTACGACCATTACGCCACCTACGCCGAAGTCCTGCAAATCCTGATTTCAATGGCGATTGGGCTTTTTCTGGTTTTTCCGAACGGTTCTCGTTTCAAATGGCTCTGCGGTTTTGGTGCTT
>JAAFHI010000035.1 GCA_013298335.1 Actinomycetota bacterium | reverse complement strand
TCCGGGCAGTCCGCTGACCACTCAGTGCATTCAGAATGTCGAACTCGTCGGCGAAGGCGGGATCGGCACGGTGCGCCACCTCGTTTTCAACACCCACGGCGAAATGAAGTTTTTCGACGGCCAGAGTGTCGGCATCATCCCCCCCGGCGAGGACGAAAACGGCAAGCCGCACAAACTCCGGCTCTATTCGGTCGCCTCGACGCGCCACGGCGACGCGGGCGACGGGCAGACGCTGACCCTGTGCGTCCGGCGGCTCGAATACGCGCACCCCGAGACGGGCGAAACCGTCTACGGACGCTGTTCGACCTACCTCTGCGCGCTGGAAGAGGGCGCGGACGTGAAAATGACCGGCCCGACCGGCAAGGCGATGCTCCTGCCGGACGACCCCGAAGCCACCATCATCATGCTCGCCACCGGGACCGGCATCGCGCCGTTCCGGGCGCACCTCTGGCGGATGTTCCGCGAAAAGAATCCGGAATACGACTTCAAGGGGTTCGCGTGGCTCATCTTCGGAATCCCGATGTCGGCCAACATCCTCTATCAGAACGAGTTGGAGGAATTTGCGGCCCACGACAACTGCCGCCTGACCTATGCCATCAGCCGCGAGCAGAAGAACGCCAAGGGCGGGCGGATGTACATTCAGGACCGCGTCGCCGAGCACGTGGACGAACTCTGGGAACTGCTCAAGAAGGAAAATTCCCACGTCTACATCTGCGGCCTGCGCGGAATGGAAGACGGCATCGACGCGGCCTTCACCGAATGCGCCGCCCGCAACGGCAGCGACTGGGCCGTGTTCCAGCAGGAACTCATCAAGGCCCATCGGTGGCACGTCGAAACGTACTGAAAATTATGAGTTATGAGTTATGAGTTTCCGGAGATGGCGAATTTCACGTCTCCGGAAAGCTCATAATTCATGACGGTGGTCGTCACCGGTTTGCGAAGCGCCGGTCGGTCTGCCCGGACCGATACGCTGCGCTGAAGAAAATCCGCGTGCCCGGCGTTGTCCGGTGGATTTTCAATCGGGTACAAATCCCTTCCCTGCCTGTACCAATTTTTTTGCCAGTTCAAAATCCCAGCCGACAATCGGGCGACGGTGTGGGCCTTCATGGCAGGAATCAAAGGTCACGGTGTTGCCGAAAGATTCAATCAATTCGACCAGCGACTCCGTACCACCGAAAGGCGCAGCCCAAGGATCATAGTAAAGAACACCCTTCATCTTTTCTTCCTGTATCAGGTCGATCAGGCCATATTCCCCCTCGAACAACGCCTCAATCAGGGATTCAAAGTCCCAGTGACCAGGATGGGTGAATATCGGATGTGCCCATCGAACTTCCGGATCGGTCAGTTCCCAGAGTTGCTGGTATGTCTTTCCTTCGTCGGACTGAAAGTCGAATGTGTCTGAAAACCATTCAACGGCCTCCAGATCGAGGAACTCGTACCAATTCAACTCCTCTGGATTCTCCCCCGTCCCTTCATTGATTTGCAGGCAAAAGCGGTCTTTCTCGGCTTTGAGGGCGAGGAAGAATCGCCGAAGCGCATCAAATCGGGGTTGGGACCCGATCTGGAACTCGACAAAAAAATACTGGTCCCGCATAGACTTCTTTGAGCTGAATTCGCCACATTCAAAAGGCTTGAAGTAAAACCACTCAGTTCTTGAGGGCAGGGCAAATGGCGGCGACTGAACAATTACAGAAGAAGTTTTGCTGATCCCACCGGATTTTGTGGGGTGGGGAAGAGAATGCGGAATCTGAAAATTCTCAATTCTCAATTACTCCCCAGTTTCCCCCGATTCGCTCGAAGACTCGCATCATCGGGGGCTACATTCGGACACCCGCCTCGCGGGTTTCAAAACCAGTTCTACAAATTCACCCCACAAAATCCACTGGGGTCAGGAAAACTCAGAACTCAACATTCAAAACTCAAAACTTCTTCTTTCATCCCTCATCCTTCCGCCTTCATCCTTTTCCTACAGGCTGTCCGTGCCGCTGTAGAAGCTCGACAGTTTGTCTTCGAGTTCCATCAACTGGTCGAGGAGCGGCTGGCGTTCGGCTTTCATGGCGCGGGCCCGGTCGAGCAGCGCGACGTAGCGCGGTTCGGCGCGGATGGGTTCGAACGCCGGGTCGCGTTCGAGACCTTCGAGGTTGCAGTAGCCGAGTTCGACCGACCGTTCGAGCAGGTCGAGCGCCCGGTCGCCCCGGTGGAAAGCCATGATGAACGGGTGGGCGAGGAAGAACAGCCAGTCGCCGCTCGTCACCTTTCCGCTCACTTCTTCGAGAATCGCCAGACCGGCGTCGGCATTTCCTTCCAGTTTGAGCTGCGCGCCGAGACTGAGGCGTCCGAAAATGCTGTGGGCATCCACCCGCGCCGAGGTCGTGAATTGCCGGTAGGCGTTGTCGCGGTCGCCGCCGCGGAAGGCGAGGACGCCGAGCAGATAGGCTTTCGTGCCGCAATCGTATTCCTGACAGACGTCGTCGGTGAGGAACTGAAGCGCCTTTTCGTCTTCTCCGCGCTGAAAATAGATCGCCGCCGTCTGGGTGAAGGTCGTCAGATAGGTCGGATTGATCCGCCGCGCCCGCGAGAACGCCCGCAGCGCGCGGTCGAGTTCTCCATTGTATTCATAGAGATGGCCAAGGCCGAGGTGCGTGAATTCGCTCGACGGCGCGGCGTGCAGCAGCGTCAGACAGGTCTGCATGGATTCGACGACCCGTCCGGTCTGGCCGTAGGCCGCGAGCATGACGAAGTGCGCCGCCAGCAGGTCGGGATTCAGGTTGAGCGCCCGCCGGGCCGCGTTTTCCGCCTCGATGTAGTGTTCGTGACCGCCGAGACCGCCAAACGCGATATGTAAATGATGGTCGGCGAGTTCCGCCCAGGCCGGGGCATAGTTCGGGTCGAGGTCGAGCGACTGTTTGAGGAGCGCGATGGCTTCGAGGCAGCCCTCCACGTCGTCGGCGAGGCTTTTCGCCCGCATGAACAGTTCGTAGGCGGTCAGATCGCGCGGCGTCTCGACGTGCAGGTTTTCGGCTTCCTCGGTCGAGAGCGAAAGGTTGAGTCCGCTCACGATCTTTTCGGTGATGCGGTCCTGAAGCGCGAGGATGTTGCCGAACGGTACGTCGAACTGCTCGCGCCAGAGGATTTCGTTGGGAAGCACGTCCACCAGTTGCGTGTTCACGCGGAAGGTGTCGCCCGCCTTGAGATAGGTCCCGGTGAGAATCGTGTCCACGTCGATGCGGCGGGCGATTTCGGTCGTTTCGAGCGAGGTCGAGAGCCGCTCGACCGCCGACGTGGGCCGGACGATGAGGTTCTTGACGTAGGCCATCTGGCTGATGATCGAATCGGCCAGCGAAAAGCCGAGGAATTCGATATCCGGCTGGGCCGCCAGATTGCGGAACGGAATCACCGCCAGCCGCCGGCGGACGCGCTCCTTCGAATCGCTTTTCGAGTCCTGCTTCGAGTCGCCGGTGTCGTGCGTCCGGTTGAGCGGATTGGTGTCGAACTCCGAGCCTTCGAACAGGGTCGGCGTCGGCGTGTCGGGCAGCACCGGGAAGTTGGTCACGAAGGCCGTGACGGTTTCGAAGGCGAGCGACGATTCGATGGCGGCGGTCACATCGGCGGCAAACGCCACGGCGGAACTCGGACGGTCGTCCGGCGACTTGGCAAGTGATTGCAGAATCAGACGTTCGAGCGCGAAGGGGATGTCGGGGCGCAGTTCGCGGGGCGGACGCGGCGGCTTCGTCGCGTGCTGCACGATAATCGAAGCCGGAGTCGGGCCGTTGAACGGCAGGTGGCCGGTGAGCATGACGTAGAGGGTCAGCCCCAGACTGTAGATGTCCGCCCGGGAATCGACCGCTTCGCCCATCGCCTGTTCCGGCGAGCAGTAGTGCGGCGTTCCGAGCAGCGCCTTGCCGGTGAGGTCGTTCTGCCCCTCGACGTGGCCCTCGTCGGTGATTTTCGCGATGCCGAAATCGAGCACCTTGACGATCGGCTCGCCGCCGTGTCCGATTTCGACCATGACGTTGCCGGGTTTGAGATCGCGGTGGATGTAGCCCGAAAGGTGCGCCGCGTGAACGCCCGCCGCCATCTGCTTGAAGATGACGCCCGCCTCGCGCAGCGGCAGCCCGCCGGGATGGGCCTCGATGTGCTCGCGCAGCGATTTCCCCGGCAGATATTCCATGACGATGAAGGCGTGGCGGTTGGCGACCATCCCGAAATCGTAGACCGCGACGATGTTCGGATGGTGCAGCCGGGCGGCGATGCGCGCCTCGCGGCGAAAACGTTCGAGGGAATCGGGGCGGTCGGCGATTTCCGTTCGCAGCACCTTGAAGGCAACCGGGCGGTCGAGTTCGATCTGGTTGGCGAGATACACCTCGCCCGCGCCGCCCCGCCCGAGCAGGCGCTGAACGGCGTATTTTTCGGCCACGGTCTGCCCGACAAGCGACTCGGGCACAAGCGAATAGGGGGCCGGGGCCATCGGGCGCGTGTCGTTCAGCGACAATTCATCGGAATGGTCGGGAGCTTTCACGACAGTGGATTCGGGCGGCGGGTTCTGATTCTGCATACGCCAAAAACCAGCGGAAAATGAGGGTGGGAACGCCGACGGAGACACTCCCGGCCATACTGCACGGGGGCTCGACGGTTTGTCCACGACAAGTTCCCCGTTCGGACCGATTCGCGGACTGGACTGAAAAAAGCTCTTGAAAAGCCAGCTTTATCCGAGTCAACCGACTTTACAGCCCTGCCGATTGTAAGGTAACGTCAATGCGTCATCCCGATAAAATAATTATGAACAATGTCCGCGCTTTCCTTTCGGCTGAACGCGGGCTCGGGTTTTTCTTTTCGGCTTCGTGTTTTACGGCGAAGCGAGAGAGGAGTTTGAAAATGCCGAACTTTTTTTCCGGACGATTCCGGGCAGCCGCGCTGTGCGGCGCCTGTCTCTGCGCGGGGGCAATGCCCCTCATTCCCGAAACCGCCGTCTTCGCCCAGAGCGGCGGAATCGCCGACGGCGAACTCGCCGGGGCCATCCGCGCCTACAAAAGCGAACTGGCCGCGCTTCAAAGCCAGGTCGCGGCCTATACCTCAGGTGCCAGGGGCGGCGGACGCAAACGCGGCGGCTTCGACGATGTCCGCAAGGGCTTCGACGGCATCAACGCCAAGGTCAACCAGTGCCGCGAGCGGGTCCAGTTCTTTTACGAACAGGTCGTCCGCATCTACCGCACCTCCCCGAATTCAACCAACTACACCCAGGCCCGGCAGGCGTACACCGAACTGAAGGACATGTTCGACGGCATCTCGACGAATTTCACGTCGGTTCCCCGTCCCGAGTCCATGCAGGTCGTCGAGGTGAGTCTCACCGACGGACGGCTCAACCGCCATGTCGCCAGCATCAGTTCCGATGACGACGACGTCAAACCCGCCGGCGGCCCCGCGCCGGCAAAGTCCGCGCCGCTGATCGACAAACTGCTCGAAGCCGATGAAGTGCGCTACATCGGGAAATTCGACCAGGCGGAAATCTACCTCTTCATCTGCAAGGAACAGGCCTACTACGTCATCACCGGACTGCGGGAACTCGCCACCGACGCCAAGGGGCAATCCCTGGAGCGGGTCAAGGGCGCGCTGGTCTGCACGGACGTTTTCAAGTGGCAGCCGACCCAGGGATTCTCCCCGCAACAGCACTTCGACAACCTCCTGAAGTTGAAAATGACGACGTTGCCGAATGATCGAAAGTCAGCCGACCTCGTTCAGACGGAACTCGTCAAAGCGCGAAGCTACGCGCGTTCACAGTAATGTGAAGCGCAGGCTTCGTTGTGCGAAGAACCGCCGGACGCTGCGTCGTCCGGCGGTTTTTTTTCGCTCCGGACGGCTTTTCGGCAAGAGAATCGGAACTTTGTGAAGAATTTGGACGTTCGTCGCGTCACATCAGAAAATACCTGAGCAACGCGGGGGATTTCCCACGGGACGGATTCGGGACCGGAACACCGGAAGCGAAGCCCGACGGCGGTTCTTTCCGTCGGTCGCGCTATGCAACCCGAAGCCGAATGGTGTAAATGCAGCCCCATTCGAACCATCCCGGAATACCCCCATCTCTTCGTTGCGGAAAGACCAACCCGAATGAAGTCACGTCGATTTCTTTTTGCCATGCTCTGCGGCTGGCTGCTGTCGTTCCCTGCCTGGGCGCAATCCGAGCGCCCGGGGGACGTCGTCAGACCCAACTGTTTCGCCATCATCAACGCCCGGATCGTCCCGGTCTCGGGCGCGCCCATCGAAAACGGCACGGTGGTCGTCCGCGAAGGACTCATCGTCGCGGTCGGCGCGAACGTCACCCCGCCCGCCGATGCCAAACGGCTCGACGGCGCCGGTCTCACCGTCTATCCGGGCCTGATCGACTCGACCACCAACCTCGGCTACGTCGCGGCCACGCCCCCGGCGGGTGGCGGTGGCGGCGGACGTGGCGGCTTCCCCACGGCACCGTCCGGACCGCCGACCGGCGCGGCCCCGAATTCGACCCGCCAGCCGGGTTTCCAGCCGGAACTGCTCGCCTCCGACCTCGTCCGCTCCACTGGCGAGGGCCTCGACGCCGCGCGGCAGGCCGGTTTCACGACCGCGCTCACGATTCCCCGCGACGGCATGTTCATGGGCCGTTCGGCGGTCATCAATCTGGCGGGGGACGCCCCGCGCGACTTCGTCGTCAAGACGCCGGTCGCCCTCCACATCACCTTCGTTCCGCTCGCCGGGGCGAGCTATCCGAGTTCGCTGATGGGCGTGTTTTCGCTGATCCGGCAGAGCTTTTTCGACGCCCAGCGCTATCGGGACCTGGAAGCCGCCTACCGGAAGAACCCGCGCGGATTGAAGCGTCCCGAGTACGATCCGTCGCTCGCGGCGCTCGCGCAGGCGCTCAATCAGGAGATTCCGGTCGTGATGTACGCCGATTCGGAACGCGAAATCATCCGCGCGCTCGATCTGGCGAAGGAATTCAACCTCCGCGGCGTCATCGCCGGGGGACGCGAGGCCGACCGGGTCGCCGACCGGCTCAAGGCGTCGAACACGCCGGTGCTGCTCTCGCTCAACTTCCCCAAACGGACGGTCGCGCCGAATCCGGAAGCCGATCCGGAAACGCTCGAAACCCTCCGCAACCGGGTGGCCGCGCTCAAGACGGCGGGCCTGCTCGCGAAAGCGGGCGTCTCCTTTGCCTTTGAAAGCGGCGGCGCGGCCCCCGCGGATGCCGTGTCAAACGTGGCCAAGGCCATCCAGAACGGCCTCGCGCCGGACGCCGCCCTCCGCGCGCTGACCCTCAGCGGCGCGGAACTGCTCGGCATCGCCGACCGGGCCGGATCAGTCGAAGTCGGCAAGATCGCCAACCTGACCGTCGTGCGCGGCGACCTCTTCGACGCGAAACGCAAGGTCGCCTACGTGTTTATCACCGTGGCCGGAACCGTCGGCGAAGGCACCCTCAGCCCGGTGTTCACCGGCATCGGCGACGACGCCTCGGTTTCGACGCTCGCCTTTTCCGGCACAATCAAGCGCGGCGACGCCTCGATAAACATCAGCTTCAGCGGCACCTACACGGCGGATGAAATTCGCGGCACGGGCAATCCCGGCACCGAACGCGCCCACCCGGTCGTGCTGAAAAAGGCGGCGGGCGGCGGTCCGGGCGGAAAACCGAACGGCCCCGGCGGTTCGACCGAGGCGGTGAATTTCACCGGCCCCTGGACGATTACCGTTTCGCTCGGCCCGCAGCAGTTTCCCGGCACGCTCACGCTCCGACAGGAAGGCAACAAGCTGACCGGGACGCTCGGCACGCCCTTCGGGACCTCCGATCTGTCCAACGCGACGGTGACCGGCGACACGTTTCAGGCTTCGGCCAACGTGAACATCAGCGGCCAGTCGGTCGATCTGAGCCTGAGCGGAAAAGTTCAGGGCAATCGCATCGAGGGCACCATCGGCTCACCGCAGGGAACGGCCACCTTCACGGGCACCCGACCGCAGTTTCAGTAAAGCCGACCGAACGGCAACCCGACCGCGAGGACGGGTCTTTCCTTCATAGGTACTCCGAACATGATCAAGCGACTTACGAACCGACTGACCGCGCTGATCGCGCTCCTCTGCCTCGTCGCCGTCGCCCTTCCCGCGCGGGCGGCGACCAGGGCGGCGGGCGATACGCTCATCCGCAACGCGACGGTCCTGACCGTCACCAACGGCACCCTCAAGAACACCGACATCCTCATCCAGAACGGAAAAATCGCCAGAATCGGCAAGGACCTGAAAGCCCCCGAGGGCGCGAAGGTCATTGACGCCACCGGCAAGTTCGTCATGCCCGGCATCGTTGACTGCCACTCGCACACGATGATCGACGCGGTGAACGAATTTTCCGCGTCCGTCACCTCGATGTGCCGGATTCAGGATGTCCTCAACCCGACCGACCCGGCGCTCTACCTCCAGCTCGCGGGCGGCGTCACCGCCCTCAACCTGCTCCACGGTTCGGCCAACGCCATCGGCGGCCAGAATCAGGTGGTGAAGATCAAATTTGGCCGTCCGGTCGAGGAATTCATCTTCCCCGACGCCCCGCCGGGCATCAAATTCGCCCTCGGCGAAAACCCGAAGCGCTCCAGCGCGCGCGGCATTCCCGGCATTCCGAACCGCTACCCGGCGACCCGCATGGGCGTCGAGGAAGTCATTCGCGACGCCTTCACGCGGGCCCGCGACTACAAGCGCCAGTGGGATTCCTACAACGCGGCCAAAGCGAAGGGTGAAAACGTGACCCCGCCGCGCCGCGACACCCAGCTTGACCCGCTGGTCGAAGTGCTCGAAGGCAAGCGTTTCGTTCACTCGCACTGCTACCGCGCGGAGGAAATCCTGATGCTCATCGGCATCGCCGACGACTTCGGCTTCAAGGTCCGCACGTTCCAGCACACCCTCGAAGGCTACAAGGTGGCCAAGGAAATCGCGAAACACGGCGCGGGCGCGTCGATTTTCGCCGATTTCTGGGCCTACAAGGTCGAGGCCTACGATGCGATTCCCTACGACGCGGCGATTCTCGAACGCGCGGGCGTGCTGGTTTCGCTCAACTCCGACGATGACGGGCGGTCGCGCCGCCTCAACATCGAAGCCGCCAAGATGATGAAGTACGGCGACGTCAGCGAGGAAAGCGCCCTCAGGATGATCACCCTCAATCCCGCCAGACAGCTCGGCATCGACAAGCGTGTCGGCTCGATTGAAGTCGGCAAGGACGCCGACATCGCCATCTGGACGGCCCATCCGCTGAGCGTCTACGCCCGGGTCGACATGACCTTCGTTGACGGCGACATGCTGTTCGACCGCGCGACCGACCTTGCCCGACGCGAGGCACTGGCGAAGGAACGGGCCGAACTTGAAAAGGCCGACCCGAACCGGGCGGGCGAGGGTGGCCAGCCCGGCGGAATTCCGCGGGGTCGGCGTCCGGCATACAAAGGCGAAGACAACTGCCTGAAGGGCGCGGAGGAGCACCAGCAATGAAGAGAATATCGAATGCGGAATGCGGAATGCGGAATGACGGGCATGCAGCCCCGTTCACAGGGCTTGTTCCAGTACGAGCCCGGTCCTTGAGGGCCGGGCGGATGGCGCGGATGGCCATCGCGCTGCTCTGCCTGATGCCGATGCTCTTCAGCCTCGGTTTCGCGCAGCAGCAACTCGACCTCGCGCCGCGCTCGGCAGTGTTCATCCGCAACGCGCGGATCGTCACCGTCAGCGGCGAGATCATCGAACGCGGCGGCGTCGCCATCAAGGACGGCAAGATCGTCGCGGTCGGGGCCTCGGCGACCGCCCCCGGCGGCGCGCAAATCGTTGAAGGACAGGGCCTTACCGTCTATCCGGGAATGTTCGACGCGGCAACCGCCCTCGGGCTGGTCGAAATCGAGAGCGTCCCGGCGACCATCGACCAGGCGGAAATCGGCGAGTTCAACCCGAACGCCCGCGCCATCATCGCGGTCAACCCGCACAGCGCGCACGTCCGCGTGACCCGCTGCAACGGCGTGACCAACGTGGTGACGATGCCGCAGGGCGGAACGATCTGCGGACAGGCGACGATTCTCAACCTGTTCGGCACCTCGCCGAAGGAAATGGCCGTCCAGCCGCTCGCCGCGCTGGTGGTCAATTTCCCCCGCCTGGCTCTCGGCGGCGGCGGTCCCTTCACGGCCTTCCGGCAGGGCGGCCCGTCGAACATCAACGAGGCGATCAACCAGCGCAACCGGCGCGTCGAGGACCTCCGGCGCATCCTTCGGGAAGCGATTGATTACGGAAAGGCGATGGACGCCGCCGCCAAGGACGCCACGCTGCCCCGGGTGGCGGAGAACGTCGTCCTCGGCGACCTGCTTCCCTACGCCAAGGGCGAAAAGCCGGTGCTGTTCCGCGCCGAACGGGAAACCGACATCCGGGCGGTCATCCGGTTCGCCGAGGAGATGAACCTCAAGCCGATCCTGGTCGGCGGCAACGATGCCTGGAAGGTTACCGACGAACTCAAGGCGAAGAACGTGCCGGTGATTCTGACCGGAACGCTCGATCTGCCGATGCGGGACGACGACGCCTACGACGCGCTGTATGAAAACGCCGCGAAATTGCAGAAGGCGGGCGTGAAGTACGCGATTTCCACCGGCGACAACGGCCCGCACGTCCGCGACCTGCCCTACCACGCGGGCATGGCGGCGGCGTTCGGCCTCGATCCGAAGGACGCGCTCCGGGCCATCACGCTGTCGCCCGCCGAAATCATGGGCGTTGGCGCGCAGCTCGGCTCGCTCGAAGTCGGCAAGATGGCGAACGTCATCATCACCGACGGCGACATCCTCGAACCGAAGACCCACGTGAAGTACGCCTTCATCGACGGTCGCCCGGTTCAGTTGACCAGCCGTCACACGGACTTCTACGAGCAGTTCAAACAGCGCGTGAAATAAGAAGTCTTGGAGTCTGGAGTCTTGGAGTCTCGGAGTCTCGGAGTCGAAATCGGCTTTTGACTCCGAGACTCCAGACTCCAAGACTCCGAGACTGTTTCCCCGGGAAGGCCAGCCGTCATGAACAGCCCGATCAACCAGCCGCCAAAACTTCCCTCCGATTCCTACGGCCCGACCACATTTCTGCTCTGGATAGTTTTTTTCATTCTTCTTCCGATTTGTATAACCGGAGTCCTGATTGAAAAGAGCCTCTTCCCACTCAGTCTGCCGGGACTGCTGTTGTTCTACCTGTTGACAAGAAAACGCTGAAACTCCTTTACCAGGTACAATAACCGCGCCGTTGGAAGTTTCCTTCGGCGCGGTTTTTGATTTTCATGGAGGATGAACGTCAGTCAGTTTTCAGTTTTTTTCATCCTTCATCCCTCATCCTTCATCCTTTCCTACGGCTGCCCGTCCCAGTCGCCCGCGATGGGCACGTCGGTGTCGGTCCCGTAGAAGAAGTCGATCTCGGCGAAGCCGCTGGTATTCGAATTTCTCAACAGCCAGCGATTGCCCCGGACGACCCCGATGGTGTCGGTCCCGTCGTTGTTCCAGTCGCCCACCACCGGACGGTCGCCCGTCGTGCCGTAGAAGAACTCGAAATCGGCGTTTCCGGTGGTGTTGCTGTTGCGGATGTAGACGAAGCCGTTCGACGGACGGAACGCCCCGATGGTGTCCACGCCGTCGCCGTTCCAGTCGCCCGTGATGAAAATGTCGGTCGGATTGCCGTAATTGAACTGAATGTCGGCGTTTCCGGCGGTGTTGGAATTCCGCAGGAAGACCGTGTTGCCTCGCACAATGCCGACCGTGTCCACGCCGTCGCCGTTCCAGTCGCCGACAATCGGAATGTCGCCCGCCGAGCCGAACGGAAACTGAATGTCGGCAAAGCCGCTCGTGTTCGTGTTTCTGAGGAAAAACGTCCCGTTGCGGTAGATGCCGATGCTGTCGTCGCCGTCGCCGTCCCAGTCGCCCGCGACCGGCACGTCACCCGCCGTCCCGAAGAAGAACTCCGCATCGGCGAACCCGGTCGCATTGGCATTCTTGATGTAGACGAAGCCGTTCGACGGACGGAACTGCCCCGGCGTGTCGGGGTTGGTTCCCCGCTGCTGGTTGATCGTCA
>JAAFHI010000344.1 GCA_013298335.1 Actinomycetota bacterium | reverse complement strand
ACCCGCGCCGCCGGCCCCGCCGGTCGGTCGCGTCGTCCGCGAATTTCAGGTTCCGCCGCCCGCCCCGCCGCCCGCGCCGCGTCCCAACCAGGCCGCGCCGCCGCCCTCCGGGTCGGTCATCCGCAGTTTTACCGCGCCGGTCATGCCGCGCGAACGGTTCAACCCGACGCCGCCGGCCGCCAGCGCCCGCGCCGACGCCACGCGTCCGGGAGGCCGTCCGCCGGCCGCCGGTCGCGGGGAAGCGGGGCCGCAGACCGGCGCGCCCGCCGTGCCCGGTCGGACCACCTACATTCCGTCGCAGGACCCGAACCACGGCAAGGGCAAGGGCCGCCGCAAGGGCCGTCCGATGCCCGGCGGTCGCCGAACGGACAATGAACGGACTTTCGGGTCCCGTTCCGACCGTTTCTCTCCGCCGGTCAAAGTGAAGCCGGTCTACACCGAGTTCAAGCCGATCAAGGTCATGGAAGGCACGACGGTCAAGGAACTCGCCGAGAAACTCGAAGTCAAACCCAAGGACATGGTCGCCGCGCTTTTCGGCAAGGGCATCATGGCCACCATCAACCAGACGATTTCCGACGAAGCCATGCGCGAGGTCGCGCGGGAATTCGGCTTTGAAGTGTCCATCGGCAATTTCGAGGACATGATCAACGACGAGCAGGACCTCATCGCCATCGAGGCGGACGCGTTCGACGATCTCGAACCGCGCGCCCCCGTCGTGGCCGTGATGGGTCACGTCGACCATGGAAAGACGAGTCTGCTCGACGCCATCCGTAATACCCGCGTCGCCGCGGGCGAAGCGGGCGGCATCACCCAGCACATCGGGGCCTACACGGTGAATGTGGCCGATCCGGACCGTCCGGAACACGTCCGGCGGCTGGTCTTCCTCGATACGCCGGGTCACGAAGCCTTCACGATGATGCGCGCGCGCGGTGCCAAGGGCGCCGACGTGGCGGTCATCGTCGTCGCCGCCGACGACGGCGTCATGCCCCAGACCATTGAAGCGGTTGACCACGCCCGCGCGGCGGGGGTGCCGCTGGTGGTCGCGATCAACAAGATCGACAAGCCGCAGGCGAACATCGACCGCGTCAAGAACAGTCTCGCCGAAATCGGTCTCCAGTGGGACGGATGGGGCGGCGACACGGTCATGGTCGAAATTTCGGCCAAGCAGCGCACCAATCTCGACGGGCTGCTGGAAATGATCCTGCTCACGTCCGACATCCTGAATCTCAAGGCCGCCACCAAGCGGCTTTCGGCGGGCGTCGTGCTCGAAGCGCGGCTCGACAAGGGCCGGGGTTCGGTCGCTTCGGTGCTCGTTCAGCAGGGAACGCTCCGGGTTGGCGACCCGATCATCGTCGGGTTGCAGTTTGGCCGCGTCCGGGCGCTCATCGACGACCGCGGTCGTCCGGTGCTTGAAGCCGGACCGTCGGTTCCGGTGGAAGTCCTTGGTCTGCAAGGGGTTCCGAAAGCCGGAGACCTCTTCCAGGTCGTCAAGGACCCGACCAAGGCGCAGGAAATCGCGACCTTCCGGCAGTCGAAGTTCCGCCTCACGCAGTTGATGAACAGCGCGGCGCGCGGCCTCGAGGACGTGTTCGAGCAGATGAAGTCGGGCAACCTCAAGGAACTGCTCGTCATTTTGAAAGCCGACGTGCAGGGGTCGGTGGAAGTGCTCCGCGACACGCTTCAGAAGCTTTCGACCGAAAAGGTCAAGGTGCGGGTCATCCGCTCCGACGTCGGCGCGATCACCGAATCCGACGTTCTGCTCGCCTCGGCCTCCAACGACATGGCCCATACCTGCATCATCATCGGGTTCAATGTCCGCCCCGCCCCGCGCGTGTCGGACATCGCCAAGCAGGAAAAGGTCGATATCCGCCTCCACAGCATCATTTACAAGGTGGAAGAGGAAATGCGGAAGGCCATGGTCGGGATGCTCGACCCGCTCACCAGGGAAGTGCCGCTCGGTCGGGCGGTGGTCCGGCAGGTGGTCAAGATTCCGAAGGTCGGCAACATCGGCGGCTGCTATGTCGAGGACGGCATCATGAAGCGTTCCTCGAAGGTTCGGGTCATCCGCGACAGCGCGGTGGTGTACGAAGGGGAAATCGGTTCGCTGCGCCGCTTCAAGGACGATGCCTCGGAGGTCAAGACGGGCTTCGAGTGCGGCATCAGCATCGACCGGTTTTCGGATATCAAGGTCGGCGACGTTTTCGAGTGCTACATGATCGAAAAGGTCGCGGCGACGGAACTGTAGGACGGGTGATGAAACGTTCGGCACGATCGTCATCACGGGGCGGCACGCCGCCGGAATACCGGCGGGGCCGCGTCACCGAGGCCATGCGCAAGGAGATCAGCGAAATCGTCCGCTTCGAACTGGCGGACGACCGGGTCGGCCCGACCGCCATCAACCACATTGCGCTCACCAAGGATAAAAAATCGGCCCGGGTCTACGTGAGCGGCGCCGGCGTGACCGAAATGGACATGGAAGAAACGGTGAAGGCGCTCAATCACGCCGCCACCTACATCCGCCACCAGGTCGGCCAGCGGCTCAGTTGGAACCGGGTGCCGGAACTGCAATTCATCTTTGACAAAACGATGACGTCGGCGATGCGCATCGAGCAGATTCTCGACGAGGAGCGCCCGCGGCTCGGTGTCGTCGAACCTGCCTCGGAATAGGCGTCGCCCGCCGGGTTCGTCTCTCCCCATCCCCACAACAACCGGAGATTCGCGCGTATGCTCAGTCAGGTGGTCGAACTCATCGAGTCGAAACGCCGCTTTATGATCACGTCGCACGTCCGACCGGACGGCGACAGCACGGGCTCGTCGCTCGCGCTCTACTGGACGCTCAGGGCGCTCGGCAAGGAAGCCGACGTCATCATGCGCGATCCGATTCCGGTCCACTATCGCGAACTCCCCGGCGCCCACGAAATCCTGGTCAAACCGGAAATCACCGAAGCCTACGACGCCGCTTTCGTCATCGAATGCAGCGACATCGACCGCCCCGCGCTCCCCGGCCTCGAAAAACAGTTCGTCGTCAACATCGATCACCACACCACGACCGCGTCCTTCGGCAACATCAACTGGATCGACGCCACGGCGGCGGCGGTCGGCGAGATGATCTACAACCTGTGCAAGGCGCTCGGCGTGACGGTCAACCAGCAGATCGCCGAATGCGTCTACACCGCGTTGCTGACCGACACCGGCTCGTTCCACTACTCGAACACCACCGAGCGGACCTTCAAGATCGCGTCGGAACTCGTCCGGCGCGGCGCGCGCCCGGCCCACATCGCCCGCGCGCTCTATGAATCCCAGCCCTACAGCAAGGTCAAACTGCTCGGTCGCGTGCTTTCCACCCTTCAGTGCGACGAATCCGGACGCCTCGCGTGGGTCTCGATGACCCGCGACATGATGATCGAGGCCGAAGCGACCGAAGACGACCTCGACGGCATCGTCAGCCACCCGATGTCGATCGACAGCGTCGAGGCGGTGGCCTTCTTCAAGGAAATGCAGCCGGGCCACTTCCGGGTCAGCCTCCGGTCGAAAGGCACGGTGGACGTCTCGAAAATCGCCGAACGCTTCGGCGGCGGCGGCCACAAGTGCGCCTCCGGGTGCGCGTTCGTCGGGAAACTCGAAGCCGCCGAAGACCGGATTCTCTCTTCGCTGCAAACCGCGATGGGCATCGTCTCGGCGGCGGCGGACTAAAAATAATTGAGAGTTGAGAATTGAGAATTGAGAGTGAGCGGCTTGAAACAATTCAACCACCTGCTTTTCCCGTTTCTCGATTCGGTTTTTGAATTCTCAATTCTCAATTCTCAACTCTCAATTTCCCATGACTGAAACCACGCACGTCGAACCAAAGCTCGCGCCGGTGGCGATTTCGAAACAGGCGGTCGCCTGCCTCGCGGGGTGGATGATTCCGGGGGCCGGACACGCCGTTCTCGGGCGCTATGGCCGGGCGCTCCTGATCTTCACGAGCATTTCGCTCATGATCGTCCTCGGACTCGCCATGCACGGACACCTCTACGCGCCGGGCGAACTCGACACACTGTTCGCGTTCAAGGATGTGCTGTCGAAGGTCTATCTCGTCGGCCAGATGGGAATGGGCGTCGTGCATCCGCTTCTGCGGGTCCTCAAGGTCGGCGTCGAGTTTCAGTACAAACAGCCGACCTACGAATACGGCACGCATTTTCTGGTCGTCGCCGGTCTTTTGAACTTCCTCGCGGTGTTCGACGCGTTCGACATCGCCAAGGGGCGCAAGGCCTAGCTGGCCGGGAGAATCACGCGATGCATGTGCTGGTCATGATCGTTTTCGCGGCGCTCGTCTCGGTCGTTTTCGCCGCGATCACCAACGAAGCCAATTCCACCAAAACCCGCGCCGTCTACGGATTGAAGACGTTCGGCTACTTCGTCGGCGTCGGCCTGATCCTCTCGTGGGTCATCTATTTCGTTCCGTAGAACGTCATTCAGCTTTCAATTTGGAATCACCCAGCCCGGCAAACGTACAACCGTTCCGGGCTGATTTGACTTGGGGAAAGCTGAAAAAACAGTTTTTATTGAATGCTTCTTGAAGGCACGCCGAAGGTGTGCCGGGAAATGAGCCGGTGGTGGAGCGTAGCGAAACCACCGGTGACCGTTCACCAAGAAGTTCGCGCACCTTCGGAGCGCGTTTCAATTTTTCCCATATGCTCCGGTGGTTTCGCTGTGTTCCACCACCGGCTCATTTCCTCGCATCCCCTCGGGATGCGATTTGGTTACAGGCAACTGAAAACCGCTCCAGCCGGAAACTCAGTCCGAAATGACCTTGTCGGTCAGAAACCGGTATGACCGCACCAATTGCGTGAAGGTCGGCAGCGCGGGCTGGAAGTTCGTTTCCTTGCGGGACGACAGCACGAGCATCACCACGACCTTCGATTCGTCGATGTAGGCCACCGCTTCCGAATTTCCGAAATCGTCGCCGCTGAAGTATTTGACGATGGCCCGTTTGGGGTGACCGGCGACCAGGTCTCCGGTCGG
>JAAFHI010000073.1 GCA_013298335.1 Actinomycetota bacterium | reverse complement strand
TATGGGAAAAGTGATCGGCATCGACTTGGGGACGACCAACTGCTGCGTCGCCGTGATGGAAGGCGGGACGACCCAGATCATCCCGAACAAGGAAGGCGGTCGGACGACCCCTTCGGTCGTCGGGTTCACCGACAAGGGCGAACGACTGGTCGGCCAGATCGCCAAACGGCAGGCCATCACCAACGCGGCCAACACGATCTACGCCGTGAAACGGCTCATCGGGCGCAAATACAACTCGCCCGAAGTGCAGCGGGCCCGCGACACCGCCCCCTATGAAATCTGCGAGGCGACCAACGGCGACGCCCGGGTGCGCGCGCAGGGCCGCGACTACAGCCCGCCGGAAATCTCGGCCATCATTCTCCAGCGGCTGAAGGCGTCGGCGGAGGACTTCCTCGGCGAAGCCGTGGACGAGGCGATCATCACCGTTCCGGCCTACTTCGACGACTTCCAGCGGCAGGCGACCAAGGACGCCGGAAAAATCGCCGGTCTCAACGTCCAGCGCATCATCAACGAGCCGACCGCCGCCGCTCTCGCCTACGGCATGGGCAAAAAGGAATCGGAACGCATCGCCGTCTACGACCTGGGTGGGGGGACGTTCGATATCTCGATTCTCGAAATGAACGACGGCGTTTTCGAAGTGCTCTCGACCTGCGGCGACTCGTTTCTCGGCGGCGAGGATTTCGACCAGCGGATCATCGACTGGCTCATCGAGGAGTTCAAAGGCCAGTCGGGGGTGGACCTGCGCAACGACCGCCTCGCGCTCCAGCGGCTGAAGGAGGCCGCCGAGCGCGCCAAGTGCGAACTCTCCTCGACCCACGAGGCCAACATCAACCTGCCCTTCATCGCCGCCGACGGCACCGGACCGAAGCACCTCAACGTGAACCTCATGCGGGCGCGCTTCGAGGAACTCGTCAACGACATCGTCGAGCGGACCGTCGAGCCGTGCCAGAAGGCCCTCTGGGATGCCCGCCTCAAGCCGGAAGACATCGATCAGGTGCTCCTCGTCGGCGGACAGACCCGGTCGCCCATCATTCATGAATGCGTGAAGAAGATTTTCGGCAAG
Organism: Actinomycetota bacterium; assembly: GCA_013298335.1. Classification (GTDB taxonomy): domain Bacteria; phylum Acidobacteriota; class Blastocatellia; order Chloracidobacteriales; family Chloracidobacteriaceae; genus JAAFHI01. The sequence goes on along the minus strand of JAAFHI010000073.1, from coordinate 8,383 downwards.
GAAGCCAACTCGACCATCAACCCGGATGAAGTCGTCGCCATCGGGGCCTCGATTCAGGGCGGCGTCTTCACCGGCGAGGTCAAGGACCTCGTGCTGCTCGACGTGATTCCGCTGTCGCTCGGCATCGAAGTCCGCGGCGGCCTCTTCCAGAAGATCGTCGAACGCAACGCGACGATTCCGATCCGCAAGGGGCTGACCTTCACGACCGTCGCCGACAACCAGTCGACGGTGGAAATCCACATCCTTCAGGGCGAACGCGAAATCGCGGCGGGCAACCGCTCGCTCGGCAAGTTCGAACTGGTCGGCATCGCGCCCGCGCCGCGCGGGATTCCGCAGGTCGAGGTCACCTTCGAAATCGACGCCGACGGCATCGTCCAGGTGTCGGCGCGCGACAAGATGACCGGGATCGAGCAGAACGTCCGGGTGACGCCGTCGTCGGGCCTGTCGCCGGGCGAAATCGCCAATCTCATTTCCGAAGCCCAGCGCAACGCCCAGAACGACCGTCTCATGAAGGATATGCTGCTCCTTCAGGGGCGGCTCGAAGGACTGCTCCAGAACACGCAGCGGTCGTTCAGCGAATTCGGCTGGATGCTCTCCGCGAGCGATCAGGAAATGGTGCGCGACACCCTCGTCAAGGCCAAGGACGCCCTGTCGTCGCAGGACGCCGAACTGATTCAGCAGTGGCTGACGGCGCTCGAAAACGCGGCTCAGATCATCACCAACGCCATGTTCAACCCGGCCTCCTCGGACCCGTCGTCGGAGGGCGGAGAAGGCGGAATCAAGATGTTGACGGAATAGCGGGCGGCTCCTAGAGTCAGTCGGTTTTTCGATTTTCGATTTTTCATTTTTGATTGAAGATTTCCGCCCTTGGGAGCGAAGTCGGTCTCGCTCGGTCAGAAATCGAAAATCTTCAATCTGAAATCTTCAATCGAAAATCGAAAGTTCCTGAGTGACGGGGTACAGAATGGCAAGCAAGCGCGATTACTATGAAATTCTGGGCGTCAAGCGCGACGCCGGCGAGAGCGAAATCAAGAGCGCCTATCGGAAACAGGCAATGAAGTACCATCCGGACAAGAATCCGGATGACAAGGAAGCCGAGGAAAAGTTCAAGGAAGCGGCGGAAGCCTATTCCGTCCTGTCCGATGCCGAACAGCGCGCGCGCTACGACCGCTTCGGCCACGCCGGGGTGAGTTCTTCGGCGGCGAGCGGCTTCGGCGGTGGATTTTCCGGCGGGTTCCCCGGCTTCGAGGACATTCTCGGCGACCTGTTCGGGTTCAACTTCGGCGGCGGGCGGCGTGGCAGTCAGGTACAGCGCGGGGCCGATCTCCGGTACGACCTCGAACTGACGCTTGAGGAAGTTGCGGTCGGGATGAAGACCCAGATCCGCGTTCCCCGGCTCGAAACCTGCGAGAAATGCACCGGCACGGGCGCGGCGGAAGGCGCTTCGCCGACCACCTGCTCGACCTGCGCGGGCGGCGGTCAGGTCCGGTATCAGCAGGGCTTTTTCAGCGTCACCCGGACCTGCGCCCAGTGCAAGGGCACCGGCAAGGTCATCAAGGATCCCTGCCGCGAGTGCCGGGGCGAAGGCCGCATCCGGCGCGAGAAGACGCTCGAACTCAAGATTCCGGCGGGGGTGGACGACGGCGCGCGGCTGCGCGTGCAGGGCGAGGGCGAGGCCGGCATCGGCGGCGGACCGTCGGGCGACCTCTACGTCGTGATTCACGTCCGCGAACACGACATTTTCGACCGGCAGGACAACAATCTTTTCTGCCAGACCTCGATCACCTTCTCCCAGGCCGCGCTCGGCGCCGAAATCAAGGTCCCGACGCTCGACGGGGAACATGTCCTGAAAGTTCCGGAAGGCACCCAGTCCGGTTCGATTTTCCGGATTCGCAATCAGGGCGTGGTGTCACTCTCCGGCGGCGGCAAGGGCGACCTGCTGGTGGCCGTCAACGTCGTGACGCCGACGCGCCTCACCCGCGAGCAGCGCAAGCTCTTCGAGGAAATTGCCAAGGTTGAAAGCACCGAAATCGACAAGGGTTTCTTTGAAAAGGTGAAGGATATTTTCGGATAGCCGGGAGCCGCCGCCGGGGGGACTCCCGGCCCGACCTGTATTTCCGCGAGGAATCGCCGCCTTTTCCCCGGAACCCCCGGACCCGGAAAAATCCTTCGTTGACGCCCGCGTGAATTTCTGGTAACTCACAGGCACGCAATCATTTTTCATCCAGGGACAACGACTTCGCGCCGTGTGTCGGTCGGGCGACCTCGCCCTTGACGACACCCAACGTACCTGTCTTCGGAGGAATCTCCCAATGTCGCGTTCAGTCAAAACATCCATCGTGGCGCTGCTTTTCGCGCTGGTTCTCGGAACGGTGACCTTCGGCACGGGCGGCCTGACGGCTTCCGCGCAGAACCCCGTCGAAACCGTCGTGCCGAAAACGGCCACTTCCGAATATACGCGGGCCTGCGCCGGGTACATCGGCAGTCCGGCCTCCGACGAACTTCAGATCGTCGGGAGCGACCGCGAATCCTACAACCGCGAATTCACGCAGGGCGATCTCGTGTTCATCGGTCGCGGGCGTGACGCCAATCTTCAGACCGGCGCCGAATATCAGATTATGCGCAACGTCGGTCCCGTGAAGGATCTGGCCGACAAGCAGCGGGTTCTGGGGACGCTGGTTCAGGAACTGGGAATTCTCCGGATTACGGAAGTTCGCGATTCCTCCGCGACGGCTGAAATCACCACCGTCTGCACTGGCCCGATCAATCTCGGGGACGTGCTCGTGCCCTATGAACGCAAGCCGATTCCGCCGGCCCGTCCGTACCGCCCGCTGTCCCTCGTCGGCGCTCCGACCGGGCGTGCCAACGGCCTGATCACGACCGCCCGGTTCGCTCGTGAGCAGCTTGCCACGAATGACGTCGTCTACATCAACATCGGGGCTGACAACGGCATCAAGGTCGGCGACTACATGACGGTCTATCGGCCGCTCGCCTCCGATCCGATCAACAAGTTCCGTGACGACAAGGTCGGGCAGAAACGCAGCGGCGGATTTCCAAGCCAGCGGTTCGACACGCGCGATAACTCATCCATTGCCGCCAGCCACAAGCCCTATCCCAAGGTGGTCGAGGAAGTTCCGCGCAACACCCTGCCGCGTTCGCTCATCGGCGAACTGATCATCATCCGGACCGATGCCAACACTGCTGTCGGCGTCATCACCCGGACGACCCGCGAGGCCGTCATTGGCGACCGCGTCGAGCTTCAGTAATTGCTTGAACTCCCTTTTCTTGAGATTGCCGCCCGGTGTCACACCGGGCGGCTTTTTTCATTTTGGCGACCGGAAAATCGGGACTCCGCCAATCCGGTTGGCTTCCCCGGCGCGAGATGCGCTATCCTGAAGCCTTTTTGGCATTCTGAAATAGCAGTTTGTGGTCAGCCGTCAGGAGACTACCTGCTGACACCCACTAACTACTGGCTACTGACCACTAACGAAAGGCACTTCCGTGAATTCCCGTAACGACATTCGAAATATCGCCATCATCGCCCACGTCGACCATGGCAAAACCACCCTCGTGGACGCCCTCATGCGCCAGTCGGGGTTGTACCGCTCCAATGAAAAGGTCACCGACCGCGTGATGGACAACATGGACCTCGAACGCGAGCGGGGCATCACGATCATGGCGAAGAACACGTCCGTCCGGCACGGCGACGTGAAGATCAACATCGTCGACACCCCGGGCCACTCCGATTTCGGTGGCGAAGTGCAGCGCGTGCTGAAGATGGCCGACGGCGTGCTCCTGCTGGTGGACGCCTCGGAAGGCCCGCTGCCGCAGACGCGCTACGTCCTGTCGAAAGCGCTCGAACAGAACCTCAAGTGCATCGTCGTCATCAACAAGATCGACCGTCCCGACGCCCGGATTCAGGAAGTCGTCAACGAAGTCTACGACCTGTTCATCGACCTCGACGCCAACGAAGAGCAGATCGAATTCCCGATCATCTACGCCATCGCCCGCGACGGCATCGCCAAGCGCAAGCCGGAAGACGAGGAAACCAACCTCCGCGTCCTCTTCGAGCAGATCATCGAGACGATTCCCGCCCCGCCGGACCGCCGCGACCAGACGCTCCAGACGATCGTGACCAACATCGGGTACGACGACTACGTCGGACGCATCGGCACGGGGCGAGTCGTTGCCGGCGAAATCGTGGTCGGTCAGCAGGTGACCCTCTGCAAGCGCGACGGATCGCTGGAAAAGCACAAAATTACGCAGCTCTACACGTTTGAATCGCTCAAGCGCGTGCCGTGTGAACGGGCCGGAGCGGGCGACATCATCGCGGTCGCAGGCATTCCCGACATCAACATCGGGGAAACCATCGCCGACCCGGAAACGCCGAAGGCGCTGCCGCTGATCCAGATCGACGAACCGACCATCTCGATGATTTTCGGCGTCAACACCTCGCCGTTCTCGGGACGCGACGGAAAATACGTCACCTCGCGCCAGATTCGCGAACGGTTCGACCGCGAACTGCTCGGCAACGTCTCGATTCGCGTCGAAGACACCGACTCGCCCGAAAGTTTCAAGGTTTCCGGGCGTGGCGAACTCCAGCTCGCCATCCTTATCGAGCAGATGCGCCGCGAAGGCTACGAAATTCAGGTTTCGAAGCCGGAAGTCATCACTCGTGTCGATGATGGAATGAAGAAGGAGCCGATCGAGCTGGCCGTCGTCGACTGCCCCGACACCTTCGTCGGCGTGGTGACCGAGGCGATGGGGCGTCGCAAGGGCGTGATGGTCAAGATGATCAACCACGGCACGGGTCGGGTTCGCCTCGAATTCGAAATTCCGTCGCGCGGCCTGATCGGCTTCCGTTCGGAATTCCTGACCGACACGAAGGGCACCGGGCTGATCAACACGATGTTCCTCCGCTGGGACAACTGGATGGGCGTCATTCAATCACGCCTCACGGGTGCCCTCATCGCCGACCGCTCAGGCGACGCAACCGCTTTTGCACTCTTTAATTTGCAGGAACGCGGCGAACTCTTCATCAAGCCGACGACCTCGGTGTATGAAGGCATGGTCATCGGCGAAAACGCCCGCGACAACGACCTCGACGTGAACGTCGTCCGCGAAAAGAAGCTGACCAACATGCGCGCCTCCTCGGCGGATGACGCCATCCGGCTCGTTCCGGTCCGCGAAATGTCGCTCGAACAGGCGCTGGAGTTCATCCGCGACGACGAACTCGTCGAAGTCACGCCGACGGCGATCCGCCTCCGCAAGCGCGTCCTCGCCGCGAACATGCGCCCGAAGCGCAACAAGGAATAATTGAGAGTTGAGAATGGAGAATTGAGAGTTTCAATTCCCGTTTTCGATGAAACGATGAACGCGGAACGATGGTCGAACCCATTGTTCCGCGTTTGTCATTTCAGAGCCCACGTTTGAGCGGGGAAAAGAGCCGTCATCGACGCGGCAGGCGACGTCATTCGTGTGGCAACCTCCGTCATCGACGCAGCAGGCGACGTCATTCGCGTGGCAACCTCCATCATCGACGCGGCAGGTGACGTCATTCGTGTGGCAACCTCCGTCATCGACGCGGCAGGCGACGTCATCGCTGTGGCAACCTTCGTCATCGACGTGGCAGGCGACGTCATCTACCGCGCAACCTTCTTCATCCGTCGCGCGGCCCGGAAAAGTCGATCCGCCGTTGTCACCAGGCTTGTGACCACTAAAAATTATTTTCCGATACTGACTACTGCCTACTGACTACTGACTGCTGACTACTGACTACTGACTACTGACTGCTGGCAGCTGACGGCTGACGACCAGTCATCGTTACCCCATTTCGTCGATGGATTCCGCCGGAATTACCCGAAATGGTTGAAAATCGCTCCAAAAAGAACTTTCTAAAAAGGTGAACATCCTTCTAAATCAATGATTTGATGGAGACTGCGCGTTTCGGGAAAACTGGCACGGCGGTTGCTTTCGAATTGGACAAACCATTTTAGGAGGCAACCTCATGAACGCTCTGTCACGCTTTCGCACCGTTTCCGTCACCGCTTTTCTGCTGGCGCTGACTTTCCTCGCCGCCGTCCCGACCGTCGCCGACGCCCAGTGGGGACGCCGCAACAACGACTATCGCCGCAACGACAACTGTAGTCCCCGCAACGACAATGGGTACAATGACCGCCGCAACCGCCCCTCGGAACGCTGGGTCCGGGAGCGCGGGTATGACAACGGCTTCCAGCTTGGTCAGCGTCAGGCGTGGCAGGATTACCGCAACGGACTCCGCCCAAACTACGGCAACTGGGTCTATGACAACGGGATGCAGGGATTTCGACAGGAATGGATCCACGACGGCAACTACCGGACCGGCTTCCGCAACGGCTATCGCGAGGGATATCTCCAGGCCTTCCGGCAGGCCGATGACCGTCGCGGTCGTGATCGCGGCTGGGGGCGACGGTTCTGAGTGTTGCCAGTTGCCAGTGGCCAGTAGTCAGTACAATCTTTACTGACCACTGACCACTGACCACTGACCACTGACCACTGACCACTGACCACTGACCACTGACCACTGACCACTGCTTCAGCACCCGCCGCCCGCGCCCTGGAACAGCTTCTGCCACTTGCCTTTACGCCGACCGAAGACGGTGAAATCGTGGCTTTCGTAGTAGGTCGTCCGGACGATCACTTCCGCCACCTTGTCGCCGTCGAGGTCGGCGTAATCCACGAGCAGGGGAATCGCGATGGCCGCTTCGTCGCCTTTCGAGGAGTAGTAAAACTCGAAGGCGATCTTGTACTTGCCGGGTTCGACCCGTTCGAGGATGACGAACAGGGAATCGACGAATTCGTACTGCTTGCGCTCGACCGTGAACGTCCCGATCAGTTCCGCCGTGCCGTCACCATCGAGGTCGGCGGCGGTGAGATTTTCGGATTTCATCCGTTCCAGCACGGTGTCCGGCGTGCCGTTGCGCGTAAACGCCGACTTTGCGACCGCGGCGGCGGCTTCGCGCTCGGCTACGGTCGGAGCGAAGCGGGTCGAGCGCGCCCCGCCGAGCGTCGGCGAATCGGTCGCCAGCGCGTAGACCTTCGGTTTCAGCGGCGCGGTCGTCTTCAAACGCGCCTGTGCCGATGTGCCCGAACAGCCTGGCGGTAGGTATTTCGTCACTGTGGCTGTCCCGGCAGAGGCTCCACCGAAGATCATCCGGTAGGCCGTTCCGGCTTTGAAGTACTTGGCAATAAAAGGCTTGATCGTTTTCTCGGAGTGTCCGTCGGCATCCACCGGCGGCTCGGAGAACACACCGTTGTCCACCAGCACGACCGGCTCGATGTAGTTCACTGTCTCGGCTTTCGTGACCGCGAACACCGCAAATTTCGTCGCCGACCCGGTCGGAATCGCCTTTTTGGCGTCCGGTTTCTTGTCGGTCGGCTTGGCCGCGGGCTTGGCGGCGGGTTTCTGGGGTGTCGTCTTTTTCGCGGCGGGTTTGGTCTGGGCGAAAACCGGCGCGAGAAAGAGCAGTCCGGCGCAGGCGGGGGCGATCAGGTTCGGGAATTTCATAAAATTACTTGGTTTTAGTTCTGGCGGGCGGCATCAAGACGGCGGAAGAGTTCGGGGCGGGCGGCACGGCCGTTCTGGCGAATCGTTTCAAACTCCGCTTTTCCGGCTTCGAGTGTCGCGTCAACGGCTTCCCGGTTGGCGAGATAGTAGGCGATTGCGCCGTAAACCTGTTCGAGTGAAAGGGTTGGGAAATTTTCCGCGATGCTTTCCGCTGAAAGTCCGTCGCGAAAGGCATAGACGATTGAGTCGAGCGACACTCGCGTTCCCGCGATGCGAAACCCGTCGGCGATGGGTTCAATGTACTGATTCATCCGCGTTCTCCCTTCCTTTCGGTTGGAGAAATGTACTTCCGGTTCACAAGGAACGGAAGGCTTTAAAAAGTTGATCATCTAAAAACTGCCTGAACTGGCTGGCTATGGTTTTGGACTCGCCGGTTTCGTGCGACCAGCGGACCACCGGGCACTCGCCGTCGGGGCCCATCCGGCTGAAATCGAGGCAGTAGTAATCGCCCTCCGCGGTGGCGAACGGCAGGAGGTGCGTTGCATCGGGATATTCGCCGTCTTCAAAATCGGTGAGCCATTCCCGCCAGCCTTGATATTCTTGGACGATGGAATCTACCGCCGTTCGCGGATCGCGCGCATCCTCGACGGGAAAGATGCCTTTCAGCCCGTTGTTTTCAAGCAGCCAAGCTCGAAATGAGGGCGGAAAGGAAAGACCGAGGGCCGATTCGGCGTGTCCGATGGCTTCTGCGGTCGTACCGATGACGCGATGGCGTTTGGACATGAACGGCTCCGAATTTTTTCCACGCCGTTGGGACAGGGAAATGGGAAACCCCAT
>JAAFHI010000332.1 GCA_013298335.1 Actinomycetota bacterium | reverse complement strand
CGCGCGCCGCCCGAGAAGCCCGCGACGTAGAGTCGTCCCGGCGCAATCGGAAACCGGTTCTGCGTGTCGGCGAGCAGTCCGTTGACGATGGCAGTGAGATCGGTGACCGGGCCGTTCCGGGAGTCGTTCGAGCCGACGACGATGTAGCCGTACTTTTCGGCAACTGCCTTGAATCGTTCTACCGGGACTTTCCCGCGTCCGCCGGGATCGAAGCAGTAGACGATGGGAAAGCGGCCCTCCGGCGTGAAGTTCTTCGGAAGGTAGACGGCGTACCCGTATTTCCCATCGGCGTAGCTCACGGTCGCGACGTCGCCCGGTCGCGGGTCACCGGGCGGAGGGGCTTGCCCCCGAACCATTGAAACAATGAACGGGAGCAAGGCGCAGGCGAGCAGCGCCCGGAATGAAAAGGGAAGCCGGCGTCCGGTCATGGACTCCTCGCGTCGTGAAGCTTCGGGATGGATTTCGGTGTTCGGGAACTCGAACGAGACAATCGCCTTGAAAGTTCGGAACTCGAAACGTAAAACTCGCGCCGTTGTGTATCCAAACCGACTTTTCCCGAGGCTCTTGCGTGGGCGCTTTTCTGACCGGAAGCCAGACGCTGATTCTACTGGCCGGAATTCTTCTCACCGCCGTCCTGCTGGTGGTGGTGCGGAACTTTCTGCCTGAAAATCGGCGTCGGACACTTCGTTTTCCAACCTACTGTCTGATCGGCGCGGCTGCCTTCCTGCCCGGCCTGATGGTGGCCAACGCCGCCGGTTTCGAGGCGACGTCCGAGGTCTGTTTTGACATCGGGTCGGTTTTCGTCCTGCTCGGGGTCGGTCGGCTCGGCGTGCTGGCCACGTTCGACATCGGCGTTGTCATGCGGGTTGGGCATGCGGTTCCGAAGATTGTCCGCGACATCGTGCAGGGCCTCGTCTACGCCCTGATCATCCTGTTCGCGCTCCGGCAGGCGGGCGTTCAGATCTCCTCGCTGCTCGTGACCTCGGCGCTGTTTACGGCGGTCATCGGTCTCGCCCTTCAGGAAACCCTCGGAAACATCATCTCGGGGCTGACGCTTCAGGTTCAGCAACCGTTCGAAGTCGGCGACTGGATTCAGTTCAACAGTGACGAACGCCAGATCGGCGAGGTCATCGAGATCAACTGGCGGGCGACCAAGCTGCTCACGCTCGACCGCGCGGAGGTGACAGTTCCGAACGGCCTGCTCGCGAAAAATTCACTCGCAACCTTTACCAAGCCGACCGTCATTGCCCGGCGTTCGGTGTATTTCGCCGCGCCCTATTCCACGCCGCCGCGCCGCGTGCATGAGGCGGTGATGGCGGCCATGAAAGACGTTCCCGGCGTCGTGAACGACCCGCCGCCGACCCTCGTCACCTTCAAATTTCTTGAAAACGCGACGATCCAATACTGGCTGCGCTATTTCATCACCGATTTCTCGCGGCGCGACATCGCCGACGGCAACGTCCGGGACCGCGTGTGGTATGCCCTGGAGCGCGCCGACGTCGCCTATCCGCTGCCGTTGTCCGGTTTGTACTTTCATGAATCCGACAGCGTCGAGGACGAGCGTTCCCGCGAGGCCGACGCCATCGAGCGCGCCCTGAAAACCGTTCCCCTGTTTGATCCGCTGGATGAAATCGAGCGTCACGTCCTGGCTTCCAGCATGCAGCGGCGGCTGTTCGCGCCGGGCGAAATCATCGTCCGGCAGGGCGAAGAGGGCGAGGAACTCTACATCGTGCAGTCCGGCACGGTCGGCGTGAGCGTTTCCGGCACCGAGGTCGCCCGGATGTCGCACGGGAATTTCTTCGGGGAAATGTCGCTGCTCACCGGTGCGGCGCGGGCCGCGACCGTTTTTGCCGTGGGGGAAGTCGAGGTCTACGTGATGGGCCGCGCCGTGTTTCAGCGGCTGCTGACCGCCCATCCCGAACTCGCCGAGGACGTGAGCGCCGTGCTCGCAACCAGACAAACCGAGCTTGAACAGGTAAAGTTGTCGCAGGATGCCAAACAACAGCGGGTGGCCGAGCGGTCATCGCAGATCCTCGGTCAGATCCGGAAGCTGTTTTCGCTGTAAAAATTCGCACCTGTTCAGCCGTTCGCCGCCTGCCCTGCCCTCAAGGACAGGGCTGTTCAAAAACAAGCCTCGTGAACGAGGCTGAAGAATTGAAAGCGGGATTTGAGCCTCGTTCACGAGGCTTGAAATACAGTAGCCCTGTCCTTGAGGGCAGGGCGTGCGGCGGCTGAACAGGTACACGGATATTGCCACGGATGACACAGATGAAGGATGTGGGGATATGACTTTGAAGGTTCGAGCGGTACTTTTTGCATTCATACTTTTTCTGGCGAACTCCGGCGGTTTTGCCCTGGCGCAGACCGCCCGCGTGAAGGTCGGGAACTACAAAAACGAGATTGCCTCGCGGGCCGAGTTCAATGGTCTCAAGCGCGACTACAAAAAGGGCCGTTTCGCCAACATCCCGCACATGATGTTCGTCATCGACCGGACGAACGACACGGTCTACTACATCAATTCGAACCGCTACCGGTTCCATTCCGAGTTTGCGCGGGCGACCTACCTTTCGCTCGATTCGGGCGAATCGTTTTTCCAGAAGAACTACATCAACGAAAACCGGCGGTTCGTGCTCGGAACGCTCGCCTTTCAGCCGACGGTCGAGAAATTCACCTACGAATTCTGGGAAGGCGACCTCGTCACGCCCACGATCGTGACCTACGCGCACGAACGGCTCACGAAAACGTTCTTCGCGCCGCTCAATTTCAAGCCGAACTCGCTGCGGCAGGAACAGATTTCCGAGACCCTCAAGGACGTGCCCCGGCTGCTGTTGAGCGACATCGAGCCTGAAAGCACCTTCGACGTACTGAATCCCGGCAAGGCGGTCGGGGTGCTGCGCCTCGTCGATCACCTCCCGCCGGATCAGCCGTTCGAGCGCGAGGACATCGTCATTTTCAAGGAAGTCCCGATTTCGGTGACTCCGGTGCGCGGTCTCATCACGACCCGGCAGGGGACGCCGCTGTCGCACATCAACCTGCTCGCGAAAAGCTGGAACATTCCCAACGCGTACTTCAAGGACGCCGACGTGAAGTTCAAGTCGCTCGTCAACCGGTGGGTGACGCTGACCATTACCGACGGCGGGCTGACGATCGAACCCGCTGAGAAAATCGTCAGCAGCCCGGAAGAACTCAAGCGGAGCAGGGAACTTCAGGTCCCGAAAGCCGACCTCGAATACCGCGAACTGACCGACCTCGACCAGCAGCGGGCGAAGGACGTCATCCGGTTCGGCGCGAAATCGGCCAACCTCGGGGAAGTGGCCCACGCCAGTCTGCCGGGCGTGGTGGTGCCGAACGGATTCGGCGTGCCGTTCGCCTGTTACGCGGCCTTTGCCGAAAAGTACAAAATCGAGGATCGCGTTCTGGAACTGCTCAATGACGAAAAGTTTCACCACGACGCGCCGACCCGCGTGAAGAAACTCGCCGAACTGCGCGAATTCATTCAAAAAGCCGAATTCGACCCGAAACTCCGCGAGGAAGTGCTCGCCAAGGCGCACCGCATGTTCGAAGGAAAGGGCGTGTTCGTCCGCAGTTCGACCAACGCGGAAGATCTGCCCAACTTCAACGGGGCCGGTTTGTACTCCACGGTCCCGAACGTAAAGACCGACGACGCGCTCATCGAGGCGATCAAGACGGTCTGGGCATCGCTCTGGAACTTCGAAGCCTTTGAAGCGCGCGAACTCGCCCGCATCGACCATCTGGCGGTCTACCCCGGCGTACTGATTCAGGAAGGCGTGAACGCCGACAGCGCGGGCGTGATGATTACCACCAACCCGTTCAACCGGCAGGATCCGGGCGGGGTCTACATCAACGCCAAGCGCGGACTCGGAATCAAGGTCGTCGAGGGCAAGCGCGTGCCCGAGCAGATCATCTACCGGACGCGTTCCGATTCGGTTCAGGTGCTGACCCGTTCGACCGAAGATACGATATTGACCTTTGACGTAAACGGCGGCGTAAAGGAAGTAAAGATCGAACCGAACCGCGCCGTTCTGACCGACAAGACGGCCCGCAAACTCAGCCGTGTGGCCACGGCGATCCGGCGTATTTTCAAGGGAAAACACCAGGATATCGAATGGCTGATTGTCGGCGAGCAGGTCTACATCGTGCAGTCGCGGCCCTACATCGACCTCAGTTTGTAGAGTTTTTTGAACGCAAAGACACGAAGGCGCAAAGACACAAAGATTTGGACGGAGTTCATTCCTTTCCGTGAAACAAATGGCGGGGCCGGCGTCGTTCAAATTCGGTCAACCCGTTTCGAAGGCAGTGTCGACGGTTTTGAACCGTTTCGGGGCTGCCTTCGCCCGGACCCCCGAAAGCCCTCATTGATTCAATGAACATCCAACCCGCCGGCAGCCCTCCTGGTTGTGTCCCCGGAAGTGATTCACATCGAATGAACCGTCCCCGTCTGATGCTCGCCCTCAAACTGACGGTTCTGGCCGGGATAGTCTTTTTCATCATCCGTTCCGGAAAACTGGCCGGATTGGCGACGGCGTTTCGCGCCGCCGACGAAGGATTCATCGCCATCGCGGTCGGACTGGCCGCGGTCATGCTCATCATCCGGGCGTGGAAGTGGCAGCGGTTGCTGGCGCGCGTGGACGGGCAACTTTCCTTCGGCAGCGCCTGGCGGTCGCTGGTGGGCGGCATGACGCTCGGTCTGGCCACGCCCGGACGCCTCGGGGAACTTGGCCGCGCCTCGTTTCTGCCGGAAGGCACCCGTCTGCCGGCGGGCGCGCTCTTTGTACTCGACCGGGTGTCCGACCTGTCGGCCATCGCGCTGGCCGCGCTGGTCGGCACGGCTGGGCTGGTTTCCGGGACGGCGGAGTGGTGGCTGGTCGGATTGTTTCTCGTTTTTTTCGGCGGCATGATCGCGCTCCCGCGGCTCGTCCCGGCCCTCATCGAGCGGTTCAACATGCCGGGGAAACTGGCCGGACCCGTTTCCCGGCTGGCTCAGGGGTTGAAACTGGTTCGCGCCCGGGACGTGGCGTTCAACTTTTTCCTCAGTTGTACACTGACCGCCCTCGACGTGGTTTCGCTCTACGTTCTCGCACTC
>JAAFHI010000567.1 GCA_013298335.1 Actinomycetota bacterium | reverse complement strand
TATTGCGACGACTCAACCGGTGACCCACGACCGGACGCCTGGTGTTATGATTGCGACCTTGTACTGCTCAAGGAAGGCGACTGGACTGAAGACAATGAGCCCCAGATCACGCTGCTCTGCGCGGGCTGTTACGATACGGTCAGAGAACGCAATCAGGCAGTTCGACCCAATTTCGAACTTGACGGTTGGAAACTCGGAGAAGTGGCAGAACTCGATCCTCCCATCCCGATTCAAGAACTCCCGCCCTCAAAGGAAAAACGAAAACTGCGGGCCGGTGATTATGTCAAACTTCTCTTTTTCATTCTGGACGCTGAAACCGGTTCACACTGTAGAGGAGAACGGATGTGGGTTCGAATTCTTCGAAAAGAACCTGAAGGATTTACCGGGGAACTGAATAATGACCCCATCACCAAAGGCTCACTTCAAGACGGTCAGATCGTTTTCTTTCTTGAAGATCAAATCATCGCAATTCACAAATAAGCCGCTGCCTTAAACCGACAACGACTCGTCAGAATTCAGGTTTCGTCCTTCCATGTCATCCGTTTCCATCACGCCAACGCAACGCCTCGCCGGGACCGTCACCCTTCCCGGCGACAAGTCGGTCTCGCACCGGTTCGGCATGTTTTCCGCCATCGCCGAAGGCACGACCCACATCGCGAATTTTTCCGGCAGCGAAGACTGCACGGCGACGCTCAACTGCATGGCCGCGCTCGGCGTTCCCATCGAACGCACCGCCGACGAGATCGTCATTCAAGGCGTCGGCAAGCACGGCCTGAAGCAGCCGGACGGAATGCTCGACGCGGGCAATTCCGGCACGACCATCCGGCTGCTGTCGGGAATCCTCGCCGGGCAGCCCTTCGAAACGCGCATCACCGGGGACGATTCCCTGCGCCGCCGTCCGATGCGCCGGATTATGGATCCGCTCGCGCGGATGGGCGCAGGCATCGTCGCCACGGACGAAAACTTTGCCCCGCTTGCCATTTCGGGCGGAAATCTCCACGGCATCGACTATGAACTTCCGGTCGCGAGCGCGCAGGTGAAGTCGTGCGTCCTGCTCGCCGGGCTGTTCGCCGCCGGTGAAACGACCGTCATCGAGGCCACGCCGACCCGCGATCACACGGAACGCATGCTCGGGGCGTTCGGCGCGCCGGTGGTTCACAACGGAACCCGGCTGACGATTTCGGGCGACGCGGTACTGAAAAGCCCCGGCGACTGCCGCGTTCCGGGAGATTTTTCGGCGGCGGCGTTCTTTCTGGTCGCGGCCTCGCTCGTACCGGACGCCGACCTGCTGATTGAAAACGTCGGCATCAACCCTTCCCGGACCGGCCTGCTCGATGTTTTACATGAAGCGGGACTGGCGGTCGGTCTTGAAAACGAACGCGAGGCGGGCGGCGAACCGGTCGCCGACCTCCGCGTGCGCGGCCTGCACGGCGACCGGCTGACGCGGCGGCTCGAACTGGGCGGCGACATTATCGCCAACGTGATCGACGAACTGCCGATTCTGAGCGTCTTCGGGGCGTTTCATGGCGGCATCGACATTCGCGACGCCCGCGAACTGCGGGTCAAGGAAAGCGACCGCATCGCGCTCGTCGCCGCCAACCTGCGCCGGATGGGCGTTGAAGTTATCGAACGGGAAGACGGTTTGAGCGTTGAGGGAAACCAACGCTTCCGTTCCGCCACCATCGACACCGCCGGCGATCACCGCATCGCGATGGCCTTTTCCGTCGCCGCGCTCGCCGCCGACGGTCCGACGGAGATTCGTGACGCCGGGTGCGCTGCGGTATCATTCCCGAAATTTTTCGATGTGCTCGCAAGCCTCCGTTCCTGAGCCGCTCACCGCTTGCGCGGCTCGCCGGAACGAGACGGATGAACAAATATGGCGAAAAAAGGCAACGTACTCGTCGTTGACGACGAAGAAATCATGCGTGACGTGCTCGACACCCTGCTGTCGGGCGAAGGCTATAACGTCAAACTCGCCCGAACCGGCGAGGATGGACTCGACCAGTACCAGCGCGGGACGTTCGATGTCGTCCTGCTCGACGTTTCGATGCCCGGCATGGGCGGCATCGCCACGCTCGGCGCGCTGCTCCAGCACGATCCGGGCGCGGTGGTCATCATGATCACCGCCTATGCCACCTTCGAAACCGCCGTCTCGGCGTGGCAGATGGGCGCGTTCAACTGTGTCCGCAAGCCGTTCGAGAACGCCCAGATCCTGACCACCGTCGAAGCCGGCGTCCAGCGCCGCCGCAAGGACGAGGAACACGCCCAGCTCCGCCGCGCGCTCAAACAGAGCGCCGACCGGCGCGGCATCATCGCCCGCAGTTCGCGCATGCACGACATCCTCGCGCTCGTCGAACAGGTCGCGCCCGCCCGGACGACGATTCTCATTCAGGGGGAATCCGGCACCGGCAAGGAACTCATCGCCCGCGCCATCCACTTTTCGAGTCCGCGCGCGGCAACCGGACAGTTCGTCACGGTCAACTGCGGCAACATTCCGTCGGAACTGCTCGAAAGCGAACTCTTCGGCCACCTGCGCGGGGCGTTCACGAGCGCCTTCGCCGCCAAAAAGGGGCTGTTCGAGGTCGCCGACGGCGGCAGCATCTTCCTCGACGAAATCGGTAATCTGCCGCTCGAAACCCAGAGCAAACTGCTGCGGGTGATTCAGGAGCGCGAATTCACGCCGCTCGGCGAGACCACGCCGCGCAAGGTGGACGTCCGGATCATCGCCGCCACCAACGTTGATCTGAAGCAGGCCGTGGCCGAATCGAAGTTCCGCGAAGACCTGTTCTACCGGCTCAACGTCATCACCGTCCATCTGCCGTCGCTGCGCGAGCGCCCGGAGGACATCCTCCCGCTCGCCAAGCACTTCATCCGCAAGTACAACGCCGAAAACGGGCGGACGCTCTCCGAGGAAATCAGCCCGGACATCCTCTCGCTGCTTGAGACCTACACCTGGCCCGGCAACGTCCGCGAACTCGAAAACACCATCGAGCGGGCGGTCGTCATCTCGCGGACGAACGATCTCACGATGGAATGCCTGCGCGACGAGATTCTGAATCCCGAACGCAGCGACGGCACGTACGGCACGGCGGACACCGCGCCGACCGATCTGGCCCGGCTCGACGTCGCCAGCGGCATCGCCTTTTACGAGGAAGTCGCCCGCTTCGAGGTCGCGCTCATCCGCAAGGCGCTCGACATCACCGGCAATCACCAGAGCCGCGCATCCAAACTGCTCGGCCTCAACGCCACGACGCTCAACAGCAAGATCAAGACCTACAACATCAAGCTGTGAGCCGCCCTGCCCGCAAATTCTGGTGTTGGAACGGTTTTCAGGTATCCGCGACCGCGGAATGATCGTCGCGGCCAACATCCGGCAATGAACGGCGCGATTTCTTTCGTCTCCCAACGGAAGAAGTCGCGCTAATTTTTGTGGCAGGAAGTCCGCGACAGGCGGCAGGCTCGACGATCACACCGGCAGAAAGCACGGGGACGTCAGCAGGTTGTGGAAATCCCCGGTAAACCTGTGGAAAACCACCGGCAGACAGTGGCAGTTCACGGGAAGGCTGTGGAAAACCATGAGCAGCCTGTGGAAATTCACGGGAAGGAAGTCCCCGTCACGCGGCAGGAAGAGCCGGTTCACCGGAAGTAACCACCGGAACAC
>JAAFHI010000220.1 GCA_013298335.1 Actinomycetota bacterium | reverse complement strand
TCGAATACCCGATGGCCTGCGTCATTCTGGGCGGTCTCGGGACCTCGACCCTGCTGAACCTGTTTGTGCTGCCCGCCCTTTTTCTGCGTTTTGGCGGGAAGCGCCCCGAACCGGATCACCTTCTTTCCGATTCGGAGGGAGGATTGGGACCAGTCCAGACGCTCGAACCGGGTAAGGCGTAAAGTGAATACTCCACCGACTAGCGGAGGCGAAGGTCGTCACCGACCTGGTCTCCGTGCAATAGTACGCCACCAACAAATGCATATCCCTCCGGATCACAACCGGGTTGACGTCCAGAAATGGAAGACGGAGACCGGCTCATGACCACACCGGCTCATAAAATTCCGCGGAAACACCTGCGCCTTTCCGACCTTCGCGGGGCGGCGCAACTGGCGACCCAGGCCACCTCGAACGTGGCCCATATCGCCGAAGGCGTCCATCAGGCGGTGTGGAGAACCATGGGGGTTCCGGGCGGACGAACGAGGGGCATCACCGGGCTGGTGTACCGGAGCATCCAGGGAGTCACGGAACTGGTCGGCCAGGGGATCGACGCCGCGCTGGTCCGGCTGGAGCCGCTGCTTGGATCACCCGAGGATGCCCCCCCGCCCGAAACGCCTCGCCGGGAAGCGATTCTGGCCGCCCTGAACGGCGTGATGGGTGACCGGCTGGCCGCCGGCAACAATCCGTTCGCCACTCCCATGACCCTGCGCTACCGGGGCGAACCACTGACCCCGGCGACGCTTCCGGCGGCAAGCGAGGCAAACCCCAAAGTGCTGCTGTTGATTCATGGCCTGTGCATGAACGACCTCCAATGGAAAACGCAGCACGAGAACCAGTCCGTCGATCATGGCGAGGAACTGTCTTCGGCCCTGGGGTATGCCCCCGTCTATCTGCGGTACAACACCGGTTTGCACGTCTCGCACAACGGGCGCGAACTGTCCGCCCAACTTGAACGCCTGGTCGCGCACTGGCCCGCGCCAATCGAGGAACTCACCGTGGTGGCCCACAGCATGGGCGGGCTGGTGATCCGGAGCGCCATTCACTACGGCCAACTGGAAAATCTGACCTGGCCGGGTCGTCTGAAAAAAATCGTGTTTCTGGGCACGCCGCACCACGGCGCTCCCCTGGAACGGGCCGGACACTGGGTGGATCACCTCCTGCCGGTCACGCCCTTCAGCGCGCCGTTCACCAGACTGGCCCGGTTGCGCAGCGCCGGCATTACCGATCTCCGTCATGGACATGTCGTTGAAGAAGACTGGCACGGTCACGACCGGTTTCACCGCCGCCCCGATTCCCGCCGGATCGTTCCCCTGCCCGAAGGCGTGGACTGCTACGCGGTGGCGGCAACCACCGCGCCAAAACGCGGCCTGCTGGCGGACCGGCTGATTGGCGACGGCCTGGTTCCCCTGCACAGCGCGCTCGGCCACCACTCCGATCAGGCGCGAAGCCTGAAGTTCGGGAAATCGTCCACGCTGATTGTCTACCGAATGGGCCACCTGGAGCTGTTGAGCCGCCCCGAGGTGACCCGGCGGATGATGGAATGGCTGAGTACCTGAACCGGACATTTCAAAGAATCCTCCCTGACGTCCGGACACCCTTCAAAAAATCCCGCTGATGGCGGACAGACGGACGGGGTTCACCTCCCCCTGCCGACTGTCCCCAAATCATACGCGGCGTACGATTTCCGACTTCACGGTTGTACGAAAGCCGGGGAATCCCACCCGGCCCAGCCGGGCAATGCCTGAAAACCCCTGAAAATACCGTTTCCCGAGACTGGCACACGGTTTGCCCTTCACTGTGCCAACGACGCAACGTCGCCCCCAACTTTCACGCACGACATCAGGAGAAACGGATATGCCCACCACCAGTGAAGTCATCACCACGCTGAACGGACTCATCGAAACCTGCAAGGACGGCCACGACGGGTTTCAAACCGCCGCCGAAGGCATCACGGATAAAACCATGCAGGACCTGTTCCTCGCCTACGCGACCCAGCGCTCGGCGTTCTCCGCCGAACTTCAGGCGCTGGTTCAGGGACTCGGCGGAACGCCCGAAACGAGCGGAAGCATCGCCGCGTCGCTCCATCGCGGGTGGATCAACATCAAGGCCGCCGTGTCGGGCAAGGATGAACACAAAGTCCTTGAAGAATGCGCCTTCGGCGAGGAATCGGCGGTCAACAACTACCGCGACGCGGTTGAAACCGGTCTCCCCGCGACGGTCGCGACCGTGGTCAAGACCCAGTACGACCAGATTCGCGAATCCCGCGACAAGGTCCGGACGCTCAAGATCGTGACGGCCATTCCGGCCAGCGCGTAAACCGCCGAAGACGGCATACCCCCTTTGACGGTTTGCAGCCCCAAAGTGCAGCCCGAAGTGCAGCCCCGAAGTCGCCCGGGCCGGTGTTTCATCGGCCCCGAAGCCGAAACGCGAAAGGTTCATCACCGCCAACCCGACATCATTCGATTCCACCCGCTTCCCATTCCTCACGGCAAAGGATTCCACCATGAAAAAGACCGACTTCAGCGTGCCGGTGTCCTTCACGCTGGCGATTGGGCTGGCGCTTTTTGCGCCTTCCACCGCCGGGGCCGCCGTTTTCACTCCCCTTCAGGAAGAAAACACGCCGGAATCGCGGGTCGCGATGGTGGTGGACTTCCCCGATGCCGCGAAAACCACGGTCGATCTGGTCGGGACCGGTTTGAGTCCCCGCAGCCGGGGCCAGGCCGAACTGGAATGCAAAACCAGCCAGACGCGAATCCGGGTCAAACTCGACGGAATGCGGAATCCGCAAAATCTCGGCGTCTGGTACACCACGTTTGTCGTCTGGGCCATCAGCGCCGACGGGCAGGCCGTCAATCTCGGCCAACTGATGTTCAAAAACGGGGAAAAAGCGGAACTCGCCACCTCGACGCCCCTCCGAAACCTTGGACTGATCGTCACCGCCGAACCCCACGCCCTGGTGACGGCGCCGGGACTGGCAACCGTCGTGGAAATCGCGCTCCGCAAGGAGACGGCGAGTCGGATCCGCCAAACCCGTGTCGAGTACCGATGCGATTCCGAGGAAAATTCCCCGACCGGTCTGTCGGCTGATTTCTTTACGCCGCTGCCGGTCGTCGGCGCTCGCAACGCGCTCCTCCGCGCCCGCCGGGCCGGCGCCAGCCAGAACGCCGAAGCCGAATTTCAACGCGCGGAACGGCAGTTGACCGTGCTGGAGCAAACCTGGATTCACCATCCGGATAAAATCGCGACCTTTTCCGAAATCGCCCTCGACACCATCCGGTTCGCCGAGGCCGCGCGAACGGTCAGCCGGGAGCGCGCAATCCCGCCCGGTCGCGAATCCGATTTCAACAAGAGCGGCGACGGATCCATCGTCGCGGCCCGAAGCCGGCTGTATACGGCGGTTTCCGGGATTTTCGAAACGCGCCGCATCCCCGGCGGAGTGGTCCTCACCCTGACCGACATTCAACCCGACGCCACCCGCGAGACCCTCGGCCCCGCGGCGCGCGGCAGACTGGTCCGGCTGGCCGAATGCCTGAAGTCCCATGTCGGCGGCTATCAACTCGACATCGCGGACCCGGCGGATTCAAACGGGACGGGCACTTCCCGCGACACCGCCTCCCTGAGCCGGGCCGAGACCATCCGCGCCATCCTGATTCAGGCGGGGATTCCGACCGACCGGTTCCGGGCCGCGTCGGGAATCGAGTCAGTTCCCAATGCCACGCCGGCGCGTGACCTCACCGGGACCGGCGTCCGGATCGAAATCATCCTTCTGGATTCCGACATTTCGCGGTAACGCCACGGAGATTTTCCGGACCGGAACATGTTCCATAAGGAGAAGGGCTGGGTCCGAATTTTCCGGTCAGTGTCCCACAATCTTCGGATGGAGTCCGACAATATGCCAAAAAGATGTCTCGCGTTTCGGGTGGTTGGTTCGCTGGTCCTCCTCTTTCCCCTTTTCTTTACTCCCGGCTTTTCCCAGGTGGTCCGCTTTGAGACCAACGCGGTTTCAAAGAGCAATTCCACGCGGTCCCCACTCACCGAAACCGAACTCGCCGCCATCCGGTCCGGAACGGTTCTGGTGCATCTGCCTCCGGTGAACATCGGAAACGAGGTGGCCGGTTTCGGCGCGGTCCGGGTGGACGTGGGAACCGACTACTTTCTGGATCGGTTTCGCGACATTGAAACCTTCAAACAGTCCTCCTTGACGCAAAAGATCGGCACGTTCAGCGACCCGCCCGCAATCGCCGACCTGAAGGAACTGACGCTCGACGCCGAAGACCTCGAAGACCTCCGGAAAGGCCGGATCGGAAACTGCGGCGTAAAACTCGACGGTGATTCCATCCGTCGCTTCCGAACCGAGATCGACTGGAAAAAACCGGATTCCGGCCAGCAGGCCAACCGGCTGATGCGGGAAATCCTGCTGGATTCGGTCACCCGCTACCTGGCGGAAGGAAATTCGGGACTCGGCGTCTACCGCGACAAGTCGTACCCGCTCAGTCTCGGCGTTGAATTCGAATCGCTCCTCAGCCAGCAGGACCGGTTTTTGCCCTTTGCCCCGGAGTTGAGTGCCTGGCTGAAAGCCTTTCCGAAACTGAAACCACAAAACGGAGAAGGGTTTCTGTACTGGTCGAAAGAACGGATCAGTCGAAAAACCGTCATCTCGGTGACCCAGGTTCTCCTGGTGAAAAAGCGGATTGACGGCCGTTCCGGGGCCATCATCGCCACCAAGCAGCTCTACGCCTCCCATTACTTCGAAGGCTCGCTCGGCCTGCTGGTCTTCGTGGAAGCCGACCCTTTCGAGCCGGTTCGAACCGGATATCTCGTCTATCTGAATCGATCCCGGTCGGATGTTCTGCGGGGCCGGATGGTCGGCCTGAAACGGACCCTGATCGGCGGCGAACTGCGCGAGGGCATCCGGAAAAACATGCTTGAGACCAAGCGCAAACTCGAAGCCGGGTATCGGGCCCGGCAGGCCGAAATTCCTGGCCGACCGGTTTGAAAACCGCTCCGGCGGCGGTGCGTTGAGTACGGAACGCCGTACGACTTTCGCACGCCAACTGTCCGGAACCCGAGGTTCACTTCCTCAAAATCGGCTCATTTTTCCCGCGAAATCACGGGAATCTCCGCTTTTGCCGATGGTACGCAAGTTGCTCTCCATGAGTGACGACACCAACCCGATTTTCAAACCCAACGCACCAGTTCCAGGAGATCACGACATGCTGACCAAAAACGAAGTCATCCAGACGCTCAACGGACTCATCGAAACCTGCAAGGACGGCCAGGAAGGGTTCTGGACCGCCGCCGACGGCATCAGCAACCCCACCATTCGCCAGGCTTTTCTTGATTACTCGAAACAGCGGTCCCTTTTTGCCGGAGATCTTCAGAATCTGGTCCACCAGATTGGCGGCACCCCCGAAACCGGCGGGAGCGCGTCGGCGGCGTTCCGGCGCGGGTGGGTCAACATCAAGGAAGCGGTCATCGGCAAGAACGAACAGAACGTTCTCAAGGAATGCATCTTCGCCGAGGACATCGCGGTTTCGACATTTCGCAACGCGCTCGAAAAAGGGCTTCCGCCCGACATTACCCTGGTTGTTCGCACGCAGTTCGACCACATCCGCGAAGGGCACGACCGGGTTCGAAACCTGAAAATCGTCGTTTCCGAACCGACGGGACAGAACGAAGCCGCCTGATGGCATCGGAAATCAAGGGGGGATACGCGCATGAAGAAATCGGGCCGATTGCTCATCACCGTTTCCGTTTTTCTTTTCGCCGCCATCCTGCTTCCGTGGGCCGGAGATGCCGCCCTGGCGGAAACCGTCAAAACCACCCTGATCGACCATGCCGACCCGAAAATTCTTCAGATCGGGCTCTGCCTGGTCGGCGCGGCGACGCTGCTCATCGAGGTCTGGCTGACCTCCACCGTGGATGATTCCGCGATTTCCGCCAACGTCGTCCAGGAACTGGCTGCCAATCCGAAAACGCGGGCGTTTGACTTCGACGTCGAAAGCCACGGGGGCATCGTCACCCTGTCGGGGACGGTCCGCACCCTTACCGACCGGACGCACGCCGAGACAACCGCGGCGCGGTCCGAAAACGTCAGGCGCGTGGTGAATCTCGTTCTGGTCGAACCCCGGTCACCGCCGAACGCACCGGACACTGACGCGAAAGGATTGCCCTTGCGATTTGTATTCCCGCGCCGAATGCACTCAATCCGTTTTTCAAGACCGAATTCGGGAAAATTCCGATGGTCAAACCGA
>JAAFHI010001032.1 GCA_013298335.1 Actinomycetota bacterium | reverse complement strand
CCCGCCGTTGGCGGCGGCCACCACGGCGGCAGCCGGGTCATACACCGGCTGAATGTGGGCCGAGGCGAGCGACACGGCGGTCAAATCGGCGTCCTTGTCGACTTCCAGCGTCCCGATGACCGATTCAAGGCCAAGCGCCAGCGCCCCGCCGAGCGTCATCCATTCCAGCATTTCATCGGAAGAAAGCACATTGCCGTCCCCGCGGGTGGCCCGGTTGAGCAGTTGGGTGAACCGGCTTTCCTCGATGAGATCGCATCCGTTGTTGCTGGCCACACTGTCGGTTCCGATTCCGACCGGAACACCCCGCCGCCGCATCTGGACCACCGGAGCGATGCCGTGTCCGAATTTGGCGTTCGATTTCGGACAATGGGCGACCCGCGCGCCCCAGAACGTCAGCAAGCCAATGTCTTCTTCGGTTGCCCGTACGCAGTGAATCAGCAGCGGCTTGACCCGAAGTACATTCAAATCACTGAGATACCGAATCGAAGAGACACCGGGCGGCGTCCAGTTAATGCCCCGTGAGCGCAGGTTTTCCGCGAACGGCCCGTGCCCCTGCCGCATGAAATCTTCCTCGGCCTGCGACTCGGCGCAGTGCATCGCCAGCGGCATGCCTTCCTGATCGGCGAATTCCGTCACCAGCCGCAACAACAGTGACGACACCGTGTAGGGCGCGTGGGGAGAAACGCCGACTCGAACCAGCGACGTTTCCGAACGTCGCAGGCCGTCAACCTTGCGTTTGAGACCGGTGAGACTTTTTTTGGCCTGCATCATGTCCGGCCCGAACACTTCCTGATACACCACGCCGCGTTGCCCGCTCGCGGTCAATGCCTCCATCGCCGCGCCGGAATCACCGGTATCGGCCAAGGTCGTGATGCCGGCGCGGAGGGATTCGAGCGCGCCCCATTTCGCGGAGTTGATCAGGTCGCCGGAACGCAATTTTTCCGTCCGGGTACGGGTCAGGGTTCGAATCCATTCGAAAAATGACAGGTTTTCAAGAAAACCACGCAGAACGGTCAACTCAAGGTGGGTATGAACGTTGACGAATCCCGGACACAGCGCGGCCTCTCCGAGGCTGACGGTTTCAATCGGACCGAGACGCGCCAGCCGGTGACGGACGTCCATTTCCTCCCCGACCGCCACAATTGTTCCGTTTTCGACGGCCACGGCACCGTTCCGAATCGGCGGGGATGAAACAGGCAAAACCCAGTTGGCTGAATACAGAGTGGTCATAACGAGGAATGAATGAGGAGCTGAAAAAGTGGATGTCGAACGTTACCGAACCGGCGGCGCGAGCGAAAGGCGGAAGTTCGAAATGGTTCGGTTAGTTCGATTTGACGGTTTGCCTGCTCCGGGCGATTTCAAAAGCCGATGCCCGCGCCGTTTCAAGGGTCGTGACCTGTCCGTCAAGTTGAAGTTCGTAGACCGCCTTGACGATTTCCCCGACCCGGGGCCCCGGCGGAATCCCCAGTTCAAGAACGTGGCGGCCCATCAGAATCGGCTCCGGCGGCCCCGACTGGATACCGAGGTCGCGCATTCGTTTCAGAAAATCTTCTTCGAAATGGCACGACCGGGCCGGAGGAATGCGGCCCATCGAATCGGCCCAGGCCACCCGATACAGGAGGTCCGGATCAACCCGGCCAGCCAATCGCCGAAAAACGCCATCCGGCGCGGCGGGCCGCGCCATCATCAGCGTCCTGGGCTGGAGATGCTCCCGAACCAGCGCAATGACCTGCTTGCGAACGTCGAAGCCATTGAGGGTAAACATTCCGAGGCGATCCAGAAAGGACTCAGTCACCGGAACGCCCGCTTCATCGTGACCGGTTGAACGGAGTCGTCCGCCCCGTCGGACCGTGGTCGGCGGTTTCCCGAGATCATGGGCGACAATCCCGAGCATGACGGCCACCTGCCGTTCACGCGGAAGGTGGGAAATCAGGCCCGCCCCTTCGTCGAGGCACAAAAGGGTATGAACCCAGACATCCCCCTCGGGATGAAAGTCGGGTTCCTGCAAACAGCCTTTGAGGGCAGCAAGTTCGGGAAAAAGTCGGTCAATGACGCCGAGATCGTCGAGCGCCCGCATTCCGACCGAGGGACGCGGCGCGCGGAGCAGAATTTTCTCGAATTCGCCCCAGATGCGTTCCGCC
>JAAFHI010000443.1 GCA_013298335.1 Actinomycetota bacterium | reverse complement strand
TGCTGTTGCGCTGCGCGGCCCTGAACAAACTCAACCAACTCCCGAAGGCCCAAAGCTACAAGGTCTGAACTGACCATTTATCGGGGAGGCTTGTCTGCTCTGCCTTTTGTGCAACAAAGCCACCTGGGAGCCAAAAGCTCGCGTCTTTCCACTGAGCATTGTAGGCTACATCGTCGTTGGTTCGACAAACCGATTTCCGAATGAACTTGAAGAATTCAGAAGTACCATCCGAGACCTGCACACGCTTACCTGTGAAACACTTCGAGCCGGAATGGATGAATTCTTGCTTACTTACCTGCTTGAGTCAGCCATTGCCTTCAACGGTGATCAGGTTTTCGGGGATAAACTTCACCACATAGGCGGCGGATATTTCGAAGGCAGTTGTCCGCGGTGTGACGGATATCTGGTCTTTAGCATCGGCAAGTACGGCTTCTTTGCAAAAACGGAAGACCCGTTCAATGCCCCCAACGCTCCAAAAAGCTTTTTGTATCCTTGCCTTCCCGAAGAACTTGAAGGTTCGGGTGTATGGCTTTTCGAGCAATGCAAAAAGTATGGCTATGAAGAACGCGCCCACTGGTTCCGATATCTCTTCGGGCAGGTTGTGTGTTTGCACTGTGGTGCGAAAATCAGCGTCGCGGAAGCGATAAAGAACTACGTTGACTGAATAACGGCAGCCTGACCGTGAGGGAGGGCTGTCTCCTGCAAAGCATCAATTCGGCAAGGACAGCCCTCCCTCACGGTCAGGCTGCGGTTTGTTTTTCTGCTTTGCGATAGACCACGCTGCCGTAAGTCACGGCGGAACTTGTTTCGCGCTCGTTCCATTGTTCGTAGTGAACGATTTCCCCGCTGGTTTCACCATAAACATCGAGCGTGTCGAGAAACGCGAGCATCGGCGGGAAGCCGCAGACATTGCGCGCGTCGCGGTCGGCGGCGATATGGGCGAGGAGTCCGGTTGCGTCGCACCGGCTGACGATGTCGAGCAGTTCGCGGTCGGCTACGGCCACCGGTTCGAGCACCGATTCCGCGTCGAACGGATCGCCGAATTTGCGTCCGACGTGGGCAAGGTCGCCACCGACAAGCAGTACCGTGCGGGTTTTACTTTCCGCAACGGTTTTTCGTAACGCGCGAACGAAGGTTTCGTATTCCGCTTTCGTTTCCGCGTCATGGTCGAACAGGCGATGAAACGACGTACACAGAATCGGTACGAACCGCACCGTGCCGTTGGCCGCGCGGTCGCCGAACAGGTGTTGCAGAAAGACCACCTGAAATTCGATGGAATGTTCGGGGCGGTGCGCGGTGTCGTCGGCTTCGAGCGGCGCGCCGAGTTCAATTTCCAGACGTGACAGAAACTCGCGGTCACACTGAAGGCGACCGAGCGGCGTGGCGTAGTCCTTGCGCGACGCGACGAACAATCCGCCGGTTCCGTAGTGCGACGTGCCGAGGACGATGAATGTCACCGGCTCATCAGGGCGGAGTTCCTCGGCGAATCGCTGCACCGTGCGATAGACCGGCGCGTAGGCCCGTTCGCCGACCCGCAGGTCGATGTGCGGCGCGATGACGCCGACCAGTCCGGCGGCGCTTCCGGGCGCGTCATCCGGCGCGAGCGAAAGAATGTCGTCGAGCCGTTTTCGCAATTCCGCGGGATGCGCCGGGTAGCTCCCGCCCGCGTGCGCCGCCGCGCGGACATCCGCCGTGATGAACTCGCGATCACGCACCGCGCGGGCCGCCGCAAAACGCGGACTGTCGAACAACAGCCACCCGTCCATCATTTCCAGTACCCGAAGGATTTCCGCCGTCGCGTAGGTTTTGCCCGTCTCGCGCGCAATCGCCTCACGCATCGTCTCGGGCGTGTGGCGTCCGTCGCAGAACATCAGGATCGGCACGAGTTGCGCCGACAGTCCGAACGGTTCGATGAACTCCTGCGGATCGTGGACGGCAATCACGTCGTCACCATCCACGGGGAAAAAGTTCAACCGTCGCAATCGCGGCCTGGCGGGTAACGGATGCGTCATGGATGTCCTCCCACGGTTTATTTTCAAGTACCTATGGCTCACGCCATAGGCTAACGGTATGTCGGCGCATCCGCGCCTTTTTCACCCCGAGCCGTTTAACCAATCGTTCACCTGAACCGTCTGAAATACCTGCTGAAACAACGGGTAAACAACTCTCAATTCTCAACTCTCAATTCTCAATTCTCAATTGCCTTCCGATAGCGATTCATGATGCGCTTCACGTAGCCCTGCGTCTCGGCGTAATCAATCGCTGCGACGAATTTTTCCTCGGTCGGCGGACGCTGTTTCACGAGCGCGCGCCAGCGTTCGGCCTGACTCGGTCCGGCGTTGTAGCCCGCGAGCATCATCGGAGTTTGTAACTGGTCGCCCGCGTATCGTTGTTGCAGGCGATTCAAATACCAGCAGCCGATATGGAGATTGATGTCGGGATAGGTAAGCAGTTCCGCGTCGGAGAGTTTTGCCGCGTCCTCGCGGGAACGGTCGGTCACGCGTACCGAGTAGACCTTCGAAAAACTCCGGTCGCCGCTGGTCTGGTTGGTGGCGTTGGCCCACTCGGTGATGACGATGGGCGTGATCTGCATGAGGCCGATGGCGTTTTTGCCGCTGCGGGCGCCCGGATTGAAGCCGGATTCCTCCGTCACCAGCGAGCGGACGAGCTTCGGGTCGAGCGAATACTGAACGGACACTGTCCGGATCAGTTCATCGAAGCGATGCAGCCGCCAGTAGTCGTAGCCGAAATATCCCGCAATCGCGAGCACGACCATCAGTACCGCGAACGGCCAGGTTTTCATGCCCAGATTGCGGGGACGGTCCGGCTCGGTCGTTTTTTTCGGTTTCGGCGGCTTCGGGGATTTCGCCGGCTCGGCCTTCTTCCGCGACTTCGCGGATTCGGTGACTTCGGCGACGCTGAATTCCTTTGCGGGCATGCGGGTTTTCCGGGTCGCGTGTCCCTAGCCCGACCGTGAGGGAGGGCGTAAGTGTTTGAGCACCCTCCCTCACGATCGGGCTAGGGACACGCTTGGCAAGGTGTCGGGTATGACCAATTTC
This sequence comes from Actinomycetota bacterium, assembly GCA_013298335.1. Lineage (GTDB taxonomy): Bacteria > Acidobacteriota > Blastocatellia > Chloracidobacteriales > Chloracidobacteriaceae > JAAFHI01. The sequence goes on along the minus strand of JAAFHI010000443.1, from coordinate 1,273 downwards.
ATTCGCGGGCGTTGAAAAGGTATAAGGTTCGGCGAGGATTTCACAAGTCGCAGGGAAGCTCCGGATACGCATGACCCGATTCAAACTCGTCGCCGTCGATCTCGACGGAACGCTGCTCACGCCGAACAGCAAGATCACCGACCGTACGCGCCGCGCAATGGCGCGGGCCGAGCGGGAGCACGGCGTCCGTATCGTGATCGCCACCGGACGCCGCTTTCACTCGGCGCGTCCCGTGGCGCGCGACGCGGGCGTGAACACACCGCTCATCACCCACAACGGCGCGTTGATAAAGGATATTGAAACCGCCGAGGTGCATTCCTACACACCGATTGATTTCGACACGGCGCGCGAACTCATCGCCTTCGGGAAATCCTTCGGGGCCGACACCATCGCGCTCGACGATCCGCTCGGCGACGGACGCATCCTCACCGACGGCGTTTCCGAAAAGAACGTCTCGCTGCGCCACTACCTCGAAATCAACCGCACGTACGTTTTGGAAGTCGAAAACCTCAACCACGCCGTCGCCGCGCCGATTACGCAGGTGATGTTCTGCGGCGGGGTCGAACCGATGCAGCGCCTCGCCGACGCGCTCGAACCGATGCTGCCCGACCGCGCGCGCCTGCTGCGGACATCCTATCCGAAAAACGACATGACGATTCTTGACCTGATGCACCCGGAATGCTCGAAAGGGACGGGCGTGGCGTTCGTCGCGGCCCGCTACGGCATCGCGCGCGAGGAGGTGCTCGCCATCGGCGACAACCACAACGACCTCGACATGCTCCACTGGGCCGGGAAAGGCATCGTGATGGGCAATTCCGAAGGCGAAATGCTCACGCACGGATTTGAAGTCACCTCCGCCAACACCGAAGACGGCGTCGCCATCGCCATCGAAAAGCACATCCTCAACGAATGGTAGCCAGCACATCAGCTAAATCAGCCCACATGAGATTGGTACATCGTGCCACTGGTTTGAACTTCGTCGCGTATGCGACGAGATGAACGTAGCCGTGTCGTTTACGGCACGGTCACGGCATCCCCGATGTGGCCGCGTCGCGTAGTAGCCGACGCGATGAGAAGCACTGGTTTCATCGCGTCGGCTACGCGACGCGGAATTCTTTGTTCCGCATCAACCGTGCCGTAAACGACACGGCTACTTTCAAGGCGTCGGCTATGCGACGCCAATACAGACGGTCTCAATCTTGTGTGGACTGATTTAGGACTGTCCCCACAACACCCGCACCACGAAAAAAACGGACTTTTCCGACGATTCCAT
>JAAFHI010000102.1 GCA_013298335.1 Actinomycetota bacterium | reverse complement strand
GGGGGGGAAGAGGCGCGATTCGTGCAGGATGGATTCGATGGCGTGCGATTCGCTGTTCACGGTCATGGTTGTGGCTTCCATTCGTATCGAAAATGGCGGCGGCGTGACCTCGGCAGGACGTGGCCGCCGGAAATATTCGGAAAATCGGACCGCGCGCGGCTTGCGCAACGGTCACCTGGGAAATAGGTTGGGGGCATACCCTTTCAATTGAAGGCCGGTCAACGACGGTGGCGGGTCCGCCCGTTTCGAGCGTGGTTCGCTGCTCGGTATCGTCCTCGACCGGTTTGAACACCTCACCCATGACAGGTACTTCGATGACGACACCGACTCCGCCGAAATCACTCGTTTACGCCACCCGCTGGCTGAAAGGCCTGTTTTTCATCTTCGCGCTCGTTGAACTGGCGAACGGCCTGATGGCGCTGTTCTTTCAGGATGCCGCGGCCAGGCTGTACCAGATTCAGATCACCGACCGGGTGATGACCCAGCAATACGGTCTGGCGTTGCTGGTGGTGGCCGCCGCCTACGCCATCATCGGACTCGATCCGGTCGCCCACAAACGGCTGTTGTTCCTGCCTTTGGTCGAGGCCGCCGTCGCGACCATCTGGACCTGTTTCTTCTCGCGCGGAAACGCTGGTGGGCCGACCATCGTGGTCATGCACTTCGCCTACTGCATCGTCGTCGGCTTCACCATCGTGATTCCCACCGCCATCCTCCGCAACCATACCGATGAACTCGACGCCCCGGCGGCCAGTTCCTGAAGCCGGTCAGGACTCCGCCGGCACGAGAAAGACGCGGGTCTGATCGAGCGCGCCGACGCTCCGCAACTGGCCGCGTTGAATCTTGCCGGTCCGGGTTTTCGGAAGGTCGTCGCAGAACTCGATTTCACGCGGGCAGGCGAGCGGAGACAACTGCTCGCGGACGGTTCCGGCGAGTTCCGCGGCCAGTTCGCCATCCGATGCATATTCCGTCCGGACATGGACGAACGCCTTCACATGCTGGGTCGTCAGCGGGTCGTCCACGCCGATGACGGCGGCCTCGATCACCGCCGGGTGCCGGAGCAGGGCGCTTTCAACCTCGAACGGCCCGATCCGCTGGGCGGCGCAGGTAATGACGTCGTCCTCGCGGGCCACGAAGTGGAAATAGCCGTCTTCGTCGCGCCAGCCGCGGTCGCCCGTGACGTACCACCCGTTGCGAAAACACGCCTGCGTCGTTTCGGGGAAGTTCCAGTACCCCTTGAACAGTGAAATCAGCGACGGTCGAATCACGATGGACCCGACCGTGCCGGGAATGACCTCGCGGCCCGACTCGTCCGCGACGGCGGCCTCGACGCCCGGTACGGGACAGCCCATCGACCCCGGTTTCACCTTCAGGCCGGGCCGGTTGGCAATCAGGTGCGTCCCGGTTTCCGTCTGCCAGTAGGTGTCGAACACGGGAACGCCGAACGCCGCTTCGGCCCAGCGCAGAATCTCGGCGTTGAGCGGTTCGCCGACCGAATAGAGCCGGTTCAGGGCGAGCGAACGGCCGGCGAACACGTCCGGCCCGGCCTTCCGCCACTGGCGCAGCAGCGTGGGCGTCGTGTAGAGGCAGGTAATCTGATGCCGTTCGAGCAGTCCGGTCCAGCGGGCGGCATCGAAATCGCATCCGTGCGCGAAGAACGGCAAACCGAGCAGCCACGGCGCGAACGTGCCGTAGCACAGGCCGGTGACCCAGCCGGGGTCCGCCGTACACCAGAACAGGTCGCCGGAATCGAGTTTCAGTACGTCGTGGGCCGTGCTGACGAGTCTTTCGCCCAGCGCATGCCGATGCACGACGCCTTTCGGCAACCCGGTCGTGCCCGACGTGTAGATGATGAAACAGGTGTCGTTGGGGCTGATCTCGGGTGCGAAGAACTCGGGCGAAGCCTGTTCGAACGCTTCCGTGAAATCGTGAAAACGCGGACGGCGCGAGGCCCGCAGCGCCGAGGGAAGCCCGCCGACCACCAGGACGTGTTCGAGCCGGGGCAGTTCATGGAGGATCGCCGTGAGTTTCGGCAGGTTGAAGGCATCGGTGACGACCGCCCTGGCCTCGGCATCGCCGAGCCGCTGCCGGATCGCTTCGGCTCCGAAATCGGAAAACAACACCCCCAGCGCGGCCCCGGTTTTGACGACGCCGGGCAGTACCGCGTAATGGGTCGGTGTCCGTTCAAGGAGGGTGAACACCCGGTCGCCCCGTCCGACGCCGAACCCGGTCAGGACGTTGGCGATTCGATTCGCCCGCCGGTTCAGATCGTGGAAGGTCACCGTTTCGCGTTCGCCCTGAGGCCCTTCCCACACCAGCGCGACGCGGGTGCGGTCAGCCGCATGGCGTTCGAGCGCCGCCACCGCGAGATTCTCGGTGGTCACGGTCGGCGGCGGATTTTTGGCGAGGGTCGTGGGCATGGCGAGTCTGGGAGTCTTGGGAGTCTTGGGAGTCTTGGGAGTCTTGGGAGTCTTGGGAGTCTTGGGAGTCTTGGGAGTCTTGGGAGTCTTGGGAGTCTTGGGAGTCTTGGGAGTCTTGGGAGTCTTGGGAGTCTTGGGAGTTACAGTAAATGGACTGATAAGTTCCGGTTTTTGACTCCCAAGACCCTCCAGACCCCCGAGACTCCCAAGACTTTATTCGTCCAGTGTCGAAACATCGCCCGGATCGATGCCCATCTCCCGTGCTTTCAGGAAGCGGCGCATGATCTTTCCGGAGCGCGTTTTGGGGAGCGCGTTGAGAAATTCGACGGCGGATGGCGTCGCAATCGGACCGAGTTCGCGGCGGACGTGTTCAATGACGCTTGCCAGCAGGGAATCCGAGGGCGAACTCCCGACGCGCAGCACGACGAACGCCTTGATGGCCTCGCCCTTGATGGCGTCCGGGATGCCGATGACCGCGGCCTCCGCGACCGAGGGATGCGACACCAGCGTGGATTCGACATCCGCCGTTCCGATGCGGTGACCGGCGACGTTGAGGACATCGTCGGCGCGGCCAAGCACGCCGATGTACCCATCAGCGTCCTTCACGGCCACATCGCCGCTGACGTATCCGCTCCACGTCGTTCCGTCTGGATTTTCAAAAGTCTGCCACATCTTGGCATAGCGTGGCTGGTCGTTCCAGACCGTCCGCATCATGTGGGGGAAGGGCCGTTTGAGAACCAGCCGCCCGCCGACGCCGGGCGCGGTCGAACGACCTTCGGCGTCAATCACGTCCGCCTCGACGCCGGGCAGGGCGATGCCCGCCTTGCCGGGACGCATCGGAAACGACGGCGGCGTCGCGATGGTCGGCGCGCCGAGTTCGGTCTGCCACCAGTTGTCGATGACGTAGCCCCATTTCCCGTCGCCCGCCAGATGGGTCTGCGCCCAGCGCCAGGCTTCGGGATTGAGCGGCTCGCCCGCGCAGGCAATGACCCGGAGCGAGGAAATGTCGTATTTCGCGGGAATGTCCGCGCCGAGCTTCATGTACATGCGGAGGGCGGTCGGCGCGGTGAACATCTTCGTCACGTTGTACTTCTCGACCATTTCCCAGACGATTCCGGTGTGGGGAAAGTCGATCGCGCCCTCGCGGATGAGCGTCGTCACGCCCGCGCACAGCGGCCCGTAGACGATGTAGGAATGGCCGACGATCCAGCCGATATCCGACGTACACCAGAACACGTCGCGCTCGCTGACGTCGAAAAAGGTTCTCAGGTGGTAGGCCGTGCCGACCATATAGCCGCCGTGGACGTGGACCACGCCCTTCGGCGTGCCGGTCGTGCCCGACGTATACAGAATGAAAAGCGGGTCTTCGGCTTCCATCTCCTCCGCCGGACAGTCGGGCGGGAACTTGAGGAGTTCGTCGAAATCCATCTCGCGGAAGCTCGTGAACTCGACCGACGGCTTGCGCCGTGACGAAAAGACGACCTTCTCGACGAAGGGCAGGTCGGCCACGGCCTCGTCCACGATGGACTTGAGCGGCACGGCCTTGCCGCGGCGGAAGCCGATGTCGCCCGCGATCACGACCTTCGCCTGGGCGTCGGCGATGCGGTCCCGCAGCGCGGCGTGGCCGAGTCCGGCGTAGACCACCGAATGAATCGCGCCAAGGCGGGCGCAGGCGAGCATCGAGGCGATGCCTTCGATGGTCAGCGGCATGTAGATGATGACGCGGTCGCCGCGCGTCACGCCGATGGATTTCAGCCCGTTGGCCAGACGTCCGACCAGTCGGTGCAACTGGCCGTAGGTAATCATGCGTTCGCTGCCGTCCTCGCCGAGCCAGATGTAGGCCAGTCGGTTCGCATTTGCCGACTCCGCATGCCGGTCGAGTGCGTTGACCGTGACGTTGGTGCGCCCGCCCTCGAACCACCGATGATTCACGCCGTCGAACGACGACACGGTTTCCCAGCGCTTCATCCAGGTGAAGTTCTCGGCCTCTTTCGCCCAGAACGCATCGGGGTCCGCCCCGTAGCGCCCGATTTCGGCCCGCCAGTCGCCGACATGTGCGGCGTCGGCGACCACGCGCGGAGACGGGTACTCGGGAAATTCGCTCAACAGGGTCGAAAGATTGGTATCGGGTGAGGTTTCGGTTGCGTACGACATAATCCGTTCCTTTTTATGTCAAAGGTCAATGTTTGAGAAGGGATCAGGTGTCGGGGATCAGGGATCAGAAAAATTTTGAGTTATGAATTTTGAGTTATGAATTTCGAGGGCATCGAGTCAGCGCTTGCACCACGGTCGTACGCTGTTATCAGCTCGAAAACTCAAAACTCAAAATTAAAACCTGATCCCTGATCCCCGACCCCTGATCCCTTTCTTTCAGTTTGCCCGCTTCGCTTCGAGTTCGTCCCAGATGCGGACGTCCTTGGTTTCCTTGAGGAAGATCGAGCCGACGATGAAGGTGACGCCCGCGACGGCGATCGGGTAGTACAACCCCGCGTAGATGTTGCCCGTTCCGGCGCAGAGCGACAGGCCGATGACCGGCAGCAGCCCTCCGAAGACGCCGTTCCCCACGTGATAGGGCAGCGAGAGCGAGGTATAGCGAATTTTCGCCGGGAAGGCTTCCACAAGATACGCCGCAATCGGGCCGTACACCATCGTCACGAAAACCAACTGGATGAACACCAGTCCGATCAGGACGGGGATGTTCGGGGCGGTCGCTTCCTTCGCCGCTACCGGCTTGCCCGCGGGGTCTTTCTCGGCGGTAATCGGGGTCAGTTTCGGCTGGCCCGTCAGCGGGTCCTTCACCGAACTCACGCCGATCACGCCGGTCCCGGCGGCGACCTGCATCTGGTGGTAAATCGGGAGATAGCCGATGGCTGCCAGCAGACACCCGGCCATCATCAGTTTCTTGCGCCCGATGCGGTCGGAAAGCGCGCCGAAGACGACGAACAGCGGCATCCCGAGCAGAAGCGCCCCGCCGACGATCTGCTCCGCCGTCTGGCTGTTCACTTTCAGAATGCTCGAAAGGTAGAAGAGGGCGTAGAACTGGCCCGTGTACCACACGACGCCCTGGCCCGCCGTCGCGCCGAACAGGGCGACCAGCATGACGCGCCAGTTGCGGGCGCTGCCGAGACTGTCGCGAATCGGCGCGGTCGAGGTTTTTCCTTCCGATTTCAGGGTTGTGAAAATCGGGGATTCCTTCATGCGGAGCCGGATGTAGAGCGACATCCCGACCAGCAGAATCGAGAGCAGGAACGGCACGCGCCAGCCCCACTGGGTGAACTGTTCCTTCGGCATCGAATTCCGGACCGCGAAAATCACCGCCAGCGAGACGAACAGCCCGAGGGTGGCGGTAATCTGGATGAAACTCGTGTAGTAGCCGCGTTTCTTGTCGGGAACGTGTTCCGCGACGTAGACCGCCGCGCCGCCGTACTCGCCGCCCAGCGCGAGTCCCTGCAACACGCGGATGAGAATCAGGATGATCGGGGCCGCGTAGCCGATGGTCTGGAAGGTCGGCAGAAATCCGATGGCCGCCGTCGCGCCGCCCATGATGAGCAGCGTGACCAGAAACGCGTATTTCCGGCCCACGAGATCGCCGATGCGACCGAAGAACACCGCGCCGAACGGTCGCACCACGAACCCGACCGCGAACGTCGAGAGGTAGGCGATGAGCGCCAGCGTATCGTTTCCTTTCGGATAAAAGAGCGGGGAAACGGTCGCTGCCAGGCTTCCGAAAATGTAGAAGTCGTACCATTCGATCATGGTCCCGGCGGCGGAAGCCCCGATGACCTGCCAGATTTTGTACTCCTGCACGGCGGTCCGGTCGTCCTTGGCTGGGATGGCTGCTGCGGTCGTCATGTGTCGTGTCTCCTCGTTGGGAAGAAGGGATCAGAGGTCAGGGATCGGGAATCAGGTCGGAATGTTTTTGAGGTGTGGATTTCGGCGGTTTGTTGAGACTGCGTGATACGCCTGCAACGCAACATTCAAACCTGATCCCTGGCCCCTGATTCCTGGTCCCTGTTCAAAAGGTGAAGATCGTGGCGAATTCGAAGCGGTTGTTGTGCGTCGAAACCGCCGGCACGCCGCGGAAAATCGGCAGCCCGCCGGGGCTCGTCGTGGTCGTGTTGGCGGACCGCGTGCGGTAGTAGGTCTGCTCGACCGCGAACGTGACGAACTGGTTCAGCTTGTACTGGAGATTGGCCGCGAACATATCACCTTTGCCGCGCGGCGCGGCGAAGTGGCGTGCGTCACGCGCCATGGCCTGATCGTAACCGTAGTGCAGATACATCGACCATCCGGCGTTTCGACCGTCGGGGTTGGCGTGGAAGATGCGCGAAAGGGGAAAGCCGAGGTTGAGGAAGCCGCCCTGCGCCCGGACCGGACGCTGCGGCGCGACCGTCGCGACGCCGTTGAGCTGGCCGAACACCACCGTCGAAGCGCCGTCGATTGACGGGGCGCTGGCCGTCGCGGTCAGGCCGGCCACGTCGTTGAAGTTGCTGTAGAGCTGACCGGAGAAAAACCGGCGCAGGTCCTGGCCGTTCCAGTACTTCGCCAGAATCGTGACGTAGCGCGTCGGAAGCTGGGCCTCGACCGTGTAGCCGTACCGGCTGGACGACACTTCCGCGCCGCCGGGGAAGGCCGCCCGGTAGGCCGTCGGGACATCGGCGGCCTTGACGGTGGCGGTCCGGCGCGCCTGCATGAAGCTGACGATGAACTGCGCGGGGGCGACGCCTGGGGCCCTGTCGAGCTGGAACTGGGTGACGAAGCGGCCCTGGAGTTCCGGACGCGCCGAGTCCGAACCCTGCCGTTCGCCGTAGCCGAGCTGGTTTCCGACATCCGTCGGCACGTTGCCGAAGGCCGGCAGGGTGACCGCGAATTCCGGAATGAATTTCAGGCCCCGCGAACCGCCGACATTGAAGTTGAACCCGCCCTTTATCTGCGGCGTGCGGTCGTAGAGCGTGCCGAACGCGATGCCGTAGCCGGTGGTTTCAATCAGGTTCGGCAGGGTCGAGGAACTGAACGGCGTCCAGTCCTGCCCGAAGAGCAGAAATCCGCTCACCTTTTCCGAGATGGTCCGGTCGAGGCGGACCCACGCGAGCCGGATGGTCGGCGCGTTGGACCGCACCGTGCCGATATTGCGGTTCGAGGAGCGAGCGAAGTTGCCCTCGAAGTCGAGTTCGAACTTGCCGGTGATGGCGAGTCTCGGCGAGGCGTCAAGCCATTCGAAGTTGGCCCCGAAGCGGAAGGCACGGGCTTTCAGGTGAAAATTGGGCGAGCCGCTCGGGCCGCTGTCGCCGAGGAAGCCGGGCAGCGGGAAGTCGGTCCCCTGGGGCTGCGACGAATCGTAGACCGCGCTCAGTTTGAAGAACCCATAGGGCTTGATGCGGATTTTTTCGCCGATTTTGATGTCCGGGATGAGGCCTTCGCGCTTGGACGGATCGGTTTGCAGCGCGCGGATGGGCGAAATCGCCGGAATCACCTTGGGCGCGTCCGGTTTTTTGGCCGTCGGCACGGCGGCTTGTACGGCCTCCGGTGCGCGAAGGGCCGCGGGTGACGGCGTGTTGCGCAGGGCGCTGAATTCGGCCTCGGAAATGACGCCCTTGTTCAGCAGGAGTTTCGCCAGAATTTCGCGTTGCGCCTCGGGCGTCGTCGCCCCGTTGACGGCGACCGCTTCCGCCGAGGTGAGCAGCCCCTTGGCGATCAGCAGGCGAACCAGCGGATCGGCGCTCGTGACCGGCGCAGGTGCCGGGCCGTCCTTCGCGGAGGGCGTCGGGGTGTCAATCGGTTCGACCTTGGCGACCGATGCCAGCGGCGGCTGCTGCGCAAAAGCGGATGAAGCGGAAAAAAGCAGAA
>JAAFHI010001001.1 GCA_013298335.1 Actinomycetota bacterium | reverse complement strand
CCTTGCTCTGCTCTGCTGTACCGTCATTATTTCCGGGTTCGTGATCTCGCCGCCCCGCGTTGGCAAGGCGGACACGACCACAGCGGTGTCAATCGCTGCCGCCAATACCCCGGTCACGCAGGATTTCAACACGCTCGTGAACACGGGCACCGGAACCCTCGCGGCCAACACGCCCGCCGGGTGGGGCTTTGTCGAATCCGGCGCGAACGCCAACACGACCTACACGGCGGGCACGGGTTCGAGCAACGCCGGCGATACCTACAGCTTCGGTCCGGCGTCAAACAATGACCGGGCGCTCGGCGGCCTCCAGAGCGGAAGTCTCATTCCGACGGTCGGCGGTCGGTTCGTCAACAACACCGGCCAGACGATTACCTCGGTGGCCATCGCCTACACCGGCGAACAATGGCGACTCGGTACGAGCGGGCGGGCGGTTCCCGACCGGCTTGATTTTCAGTTCGGAGCGACCGCGACGAGCCTGACCAGCACCGGCTATGTCGATGTGGATGCGCTCGATTTTGTGCAACCTCTGATTACCGGAACTACCGGCGCGCTTGACGGAAACGCCGCCGCCAACCGGACGGCAATTTCCAGCACGATCACCGGCCTGAGCATCGCGCCGGGCGCCGAGTTCTGGATCCGCTGGAACAGCTTCGACGCGTCCGGCGCCGACGACGGCCTCGGCATTGACGACTTCTCGATCACGGCCAACCCCAGCGGCGGCGGCAATCAGGCCATTGCCACCACCTGCGCGGGCCCGCTGGGCACGCAGTTCGGAACGGCCACGTCCGGCCCGGTGAGCGCCACCGACCCCGACGGCACGGTCACCTCGGCGAGCATCACCAGCACCCCGGTGAGCGGCATCAGCCTGACCGGCTTCACGGCGGCGGGCGCAGTGGGCGGCACGGCGGCGGCCACCCTCAGCGTGTCGAATACCACGGCGGTCGGCAGCTATCCGGTGGACATCACCTGGACCAACAACGACAGTCCGACCCCGCAGACGGCGGTCTGCACCGTGACGGTCAACGTGATTGCTCCGGTCACGATCACCCCGATCAACCAGATTCAGGGCACCGGCTCGGTCTCGCCGCTGGTGGGCAATTCGGTTTCCACCCGTGGCATCGTCACCGGCGTGGTCTCGAACGGCTTCTTCATGCAGTCACGTGACGCCGACGCGGACGCCAATGCGAACACCTCGGAAGGTCTGTTCATCTTTACCAGTTCCGCGCCGCCCCCTGCCGCCACCGTCGGCAATGAAGTTCAGGTGACCGGCACGGTCGCGGAATTCCTCAGCGTCGGCAACCCGACCGGTTTGTCCCTGACCCAGCTCACGAGCCCGTCGGTCCTGCAGCTTTCCACCGGCAATCCGCTTCCGACGGCGACCGTGATTGACGCGACCATCGGCTCGACGGCCTCTTCGCTCGAACCGGCGCTTCCGCTGCGGTACGAGCGGTTTGAATTCATGCGGGTCACGACCACGCTGACCGTCATCGCCGCCAACGACGGCAACGTCACCGAATCCTCGGCCACGTCGAGCACGTTCGATGACTTTTACGGCGTGCCGCAGGGCGTGAGCCGTCCGTTCCGCGAACCCGGCATCGAAAACCCGTTCCCGCCCCCGTCCGGCTCGGCGATTCCGCCGATTCCGCGCTGGGACGCCAACCCCGAACGGCTGCGCGTCCGCACGAGCATCCGCACGAGCGGGGCGACCGGCCAGACCGCGACGGTCGTCGCCGCGGGCGACACGGTCGGCGTGACCGGCGTTCTCGACTACTTCGGCAGCACCCGTCGCGTCTTCACCATCATTCCCGACGCCGCGCCGTCGGTGACCAACAACCGGACGGCCTTCACGCCGGTCCCGACCCCGAACACCAACGAACTCACCATTGCCTCGGCCAACGTTGAACGGTTCTTCGACAACGTTGACGCCCCCGGCATCGGGGACCCGATTCTGACCACGACGGCCTTCAACAACCGTCTCAACAAGGCGTCACTGATGATCCGCAACGTCATGCGGACTCCCGACGTGATCGGCTTCCAGGAAGTCGAGAACCTTTCGACGCTTCAGGCGCTCGCGACCAAGATCAACAACGACGCCGTCGCGGCGAGCCAGCCAAACCCCGGCTACCAGGCGTTCCTCGTCGAAGGCAACGACGTGGGGGGCATCGACGTGGGCTTCCTCGTGAAGAACACGATCAGCGTCACCTCCGTCAC
>JAAFHI010000203.1 GCA_013298335.1 Actinomycetota bacterium | reverse complement strand
GTCGTGCTGCTTGACCCGCTCGCGCAGAGTGACCGCGAGGGCGAACTTTCCGACTGGCTCGAAAGTCATGGCGTCGCCGACGGCTGGGACCTCGCGCCGACGCTCGTTTCCTTCGGCATCGAAGCCGGTTCGCTCGCGACGATTGCGAAATACCAGCCGCCCGCGCAGTTCGCGACCACGGTGGCGCGGCTCGAAGCCGACCTCGCGGCGGCGCGCATCATCGCCGAAATCGAGGACGCTTCCGGACGGATTTCCAGCATCGTCCGGGCGGTGAAATCCTATTCCCACATGGATCAGGCGGCGGTTCAGGAAGTGGACATTCACGACGGCCTCGATAATACGCTGACGATGTTCGCCCACGAGTTGAAACGTGGCGTCCGCGTGACGCGCCAGTTCGACCGGAACCTGCTACACGACGAAGCCGGTCGGCGACGGCAGTGGCCTCGGCCTCGACATCGTCTGCCGGATCATCCGCCAGTACGGCGGCGACATCCGGCTGTCGTCGCAACCGGGCGAAACCCGTTTCCGGGTGATCCTGCCGATAAAACAAGCCGAAACGGCAGCCCGACCGTAAGGGAGGGCTTTAGGGCACTGTCGAAACCCGTTCAGTAGATGAAAATTTCGTTCGAAGGATCATCGAAACCGTCCGACTGGTCAGGAAAACAGTCCGACCAGTGACATGTTCCGTCCGACCGGCCACAGAAACGGTCCGACCAGTCACGTATTCCGTCCGACCGGTCAGGAAAACAGTCCGACCAGTGACGTATTCCATCCGACTGGTCACGAAAACAGTCCGACCAGTGACATGTTCCGTCCGACCGGTCATGAAAACAGTCCGACCAGTTACATATTCCGTCCGACTGGTTACAAAATCAGTCCAAGCAGGAATGGAACAGACGCGGCTGTGCCGCCTGATGTGCGGAATGGCTCTGCCTTTCCGCAACAGCCACTCAAAAAGTGGAGGGCTTCAGCCCGATACTTCCGCTCGGGGCAGAGCCCCTCGCGAGATTTTGGGGAGTGCGTGGCGGAATGGCTCTGCCTTTCCGCACATCAGGCGGCGGAGCCACCAAAGACATCCGCCAATAAAACAAGCTGAAACAGCAGCCTGACCGTAAGGGAGGGCTGTCTTTTCCTTTTAACTTGTTTCCATGAACCGACAGCCCTCCCTTACGGTCAGGCTGCGGTTTCTTTTCCGTCGGGTTGGCTTGAAAGCGCGTGGCTTCGAATGAATGATGCGGGAACTTACCCTTCATTCCGATTTTGAAGAATCCGCTGCGGCGTGGACGTGTGTCCACCGGGCGCGATTCAGGAGAACCGTCATGCGTCCGTTGTGTCTCGCGCTCGTTTGCGTCCTTTTCTTTTCAAGTTTCGCCTTTACCGAAGACCGCATTACTGGCCGGTCGTTCGCCACGCGTTCGGAAGTCATCGCGCGGCACGGGATGGCCTGCACCAGTCAGCCGCTCGTGACGCAGGTCGCCCTCGACATTCTGAAACGCGGCGGTTCGGCGGTGGATGCCGTCATCGGCGCGAACGCGGCGCTGGGCCTCATGGAACCGGTCAGCAACGGCATCGGCGGCGACCTCTTCGCCATCGTCTGGGACCCGGCCACGAAAAAGCTGTACGGTTTGAACGCGAGCGGACGTTCGCCGAAAAGTCTCACGCTCGACGAATTCAAGAAGCGCAATCTGAAAAGCATTCCTGCGACCGGGCCGCTGCCGGTGAGCGTGCCGGGCTGCGTGGACGGCTGGTTTGAACTCCACAAGAAATTCGGCAAGCGTCCGATGGCGGAGAACCTCGAACCGGCGATTCGCTATGCGCGGGAAGGCTTTCCGATGACGGAGCTGATTGCCTACTACCTGCAACGGAACACGGCGTCACTGTCGCGTTTTCCAAATGTGGCCGAAACCTACGCGCCGGGCGGCAAGACGCCGGCGAAGGGCGAAATCTTCAAAAACCCGAATCTCGCGAATACGCTCGAAAAGATTGGGAAGGGCGGACGGGACGAGTTCTACAAGGGCGAGATCGCGCGGACCATCGGCGATTTCATGAAGAAACAGGGCGGTTTTCTTTCATACGAAGACATGGCCGCCCACCGGTCGGAATGGATCGAGCCGGTTTCGACCAACTATCGCGGCTACGACGTGTGGGAACTGCCGCCGAACGGCCAGGGCATCGCGGCGTTGCAGATGCTGAATGTTCTTGAAGCCTACGACATGAAGTCGTTCGGCTTCGGCAGCCGCGAGCATATTCACTACTTCGTGGAAGCCAAGAAGCTGGCGTTTGAGGACCGCGCGAAGTTCTACGCCGATCCGGAGTTCGTGAAGATTCCGGTCAAGGGACTGATTTCCAAGCCCTACGCCGAGGAACGCCGCAAGCTCATCAACCCGACCCGCGCGGGCGCGCGCTACGACGCGGGCAATCCGGCGCTCATGCAGGGCGACACGATCTACATGACGGTCGCCGACGAATCGGGAATGATGGTGTCGCTCATTCAGAGCAACTATCGCGGCATGGGTTCTGGAATGTGTCCGGACGGCCTCGGATTCATTCTTCAGGACCGCGGCGAACTCTTTTCACTGGAAGAGGGTCAGGCCAACAGCTACGCGCCCGGCAAGCGACCGTTCCACACGATCATCCCGGCGTTCGTGACGAAGGACGGCGAGCCGTTCCTGAGTTTCGGCGTGATGGGCGGCGGATTCCAGCCGCTCGGCCACGTTCAAATTCTTTTAAACATCATCGACTTCGGGATGAACATTCAGGAAGCCGGAGACGCGCCGCGCATCGACCATCAGGGGTCGTCCGAACCGACCGGCGAGAAGATGGCGGGCGTCGGGACCATCAGTCTCGAAACCGGGTATCCCTACGAAACCATCCGCGAACTCATCAAGTCGGGCCACAAGATCGGCTATTCGGTCGGCGACTACGGCGGCTATCAGGCGATTCGCTGGGACCCGAAGAACAAGGTGTTTTACGGCGCGTCGGAATCGCGCAAGGACGGGCAGGCCGCCGGATACTGAGCAACAGGGACCGGTCGGTGGTGAAAACGGGAGCGGGTGGGACAGCGTGTTCCATCCGCTGTTTTTTTGACGGGATGATTGGCGAATCGAAACGCTCCGTGTTATGAAGCCCCAACAGTATCCGTTTCAACGAACGTTTTGGGGGAGTTTTCATGTCGAAACTCGCGTGGGTGTTTTTCGTGACGTTGCTTCCATTCCCGGTTTTCGGGCAGGAAGCGCAAAAGCCGTCCGGCGAAGTTGCCAAACTGATCGAGAGCGCCGAAGCGCACCAGCGGCGGCGCGAACTTCGCGAAGCGCTTGAAGATATCGAGAAGGCCATCCAATTGGCCCCGGACTCGGCGGATCTGTACATCCGACGCGCGCGGGCCCGTTTCCAGACGGGCAACGCGCAGGGCGCGCGGGCGGATTTTGACAAGGCGGTTGCACTCGAACCGAAGTCGGGCGAAATGCGCTATGAACGGGCCCGGTTTCTTTCCAATAACAGACAGTGGAAAGAGTCGATGGCGGATATCGAGGAAGCCCTTCGGCTCGATTACCGAACCGGCGAGGTCTTCGCGACGCGCGCGAATCTCCACAAAATGACGGGAAACCGGACGGCGGCGCTGGAGGACCTCAACACGGCGGTTTCGATGGAGCCGAAGAACGACCATCACCTCACCAGCCGCGGGTTTCTCTACTTCGCGATGAACAATTTCGACGCGGCGCTCGATGATTTCGGCGCGGTGCTGCGCCTCGATCCGAAAAATGCCATGGCGTATCTCGGAAAGTCGCAGGTCTATCGCAAACTTCGCCGGAGCGAGGAGATGCTGAAAGCGCTCGATCAGGTCATCGCGAACGATTCGCCGAACAACCTGATTCTCCAGGAAACCGTCGCGGCAGAACCCGGTCGCCCCCGGCAGCCCAGCACCAACGGGCCGACGCAGGTGCTGCTCGGTTCGTTGTCGTGGATGGCCCACATGCAGAAGGGAGATGAATACTCCCGCATTGGGAAACACGCGGAGGCCGTGAAGGAATTCGATCTGGTTCTCGAAGCCGCGCCGAACGATGTCTCGATCCGGTTTTTCCGCGGCCAGTCGCTGACGGCGTTGGGAAAATACGACGCGGCTTTAAAGGATTACGACGCGGCCATCAGTTACTCGAACGATCAGCAGATGAATTTCATTCTTCATCTGGAACGGGGATTTGTGCTGACCTACCTCAACCGCGACGAAGAGGCGGGAAAGGCCTTCGAAACGGCGTTCAACCTGGTCCCCCACGCGCGGGATGAATTCTCCGGGCGGATCGAGCGGGCCCGCAAGACGCGCCGCCCCGGAGCCAACGACACTTATCGGGCCATTGATTAAATACGTTTCACATTCGGATCGTCCGATTGTCTTTTTCGCCGCCGTCTGTCAGGTTTTCGGCCACTCACCTTTTTCCGTCACGGAGGTCAGACCATGAACCGATTCCCGAAAACACTCGGACTCGCCGGGTTGACGCTGGTTTTTTCCGGCGCCGCGCTGGCGCAGGCGTCCCCTTCCCCCGCGGTCGCGAATGCCCCGTCGGCTCAGGTCGCGCCGGATTCCGGCGAAGCGCTGTTCCTGCGCGCCCGTCAGCGCATGCGGACAATGGATATTAACGGCGCGCTGGCGGACCTCGACGCCGCGCTTGGAAAAGGGTTTCGAAAGCCCGATGTTTTCTCTTTTCGCGGCGATCTCCGCCGGATGAAACAGGATTTCGCCGGGGCGCGGATGGATTACGAGGAAGCCCTCACCCTGGACAGGGATTTTGTGCCGGCGCTGATGGGACGGGGCGGTTTTTTTCAGCAGACCGGCAACCTGAACGCCGCGCTCGCGGACTTTGACCGGGTGGTCATTCTGGACCCGAAACGCGGTCACTTCGCGCGGGCCAATGTCTATCGCCAGATGGGAAAGCGGGACGAAGCGCTGGCCGACTACAATCAGGCCGAACGGCTTGAAGTGGCCGCCGTGCCCAAGCCGACCGCCACGGTGATGTACCAGCGCGGCGACGGACAGGATCAGGTCGCGATGCTCACGCCCGCCAACACGGGCATGGCTGCCTCGGCCAAGGCGAATCTGTATTTTCAGGAAGGGGATTTCGTCTCCGCCGAGCGGGAGTTGAACAAGGCCATCCCGGCGAATCCGAGGGATTTCATGGCGCTTTCGCAGCGGGCCTCGATTCTGGCGAAACGCGGCGATTTCGCCGGCGCGGTCGCCGACATGGACCGCGCGATTCCGATGGTCCCAAACAACCAGCTCAAGTTTGCATTTCTGATGAACCGTGCGTCGTGGCTGGTCGAACTCACGCGTTTCGATGACGCCATCGCCGATTGCCGCGCGGCGGCGGCGCTGGTGAATGACGACCGGAAGCGCCGGGCGGAAGGATTTGCGGAAGAAATCGCCAAACGCCGCAAAAACGCCGGAAGTACAAAGTAGAAAACACTTACGTGCCAATGAAGAACGCCCCGAAGCCATCACGGCATCGGGGCGTTTTCCTTTTTCGTGCCGGAAAGCGTTACCTGACGCTCCGTTCGGCGGCGCGGACGGTGTTTTTCATCAGCATCGCAATCGTGAGCGGGCCGACGCCGCCGGGAACGGGCGTGAAGTTGGCGGCGCGTTCGACGGCGTGGCGCGGGTGGACGTCGCCGATGATGCTGTAGCCCTTCTTTTCGACATCCGCGCGGCGTTTTTCGTCGTCCCCGAAGTATTCCGCTACGTCTTCGGGCGTCGAAACGCGGTTGATGCCGACGTCAATCACCGTCGCGCCTTCGCGGATGAAATCCTCGGTGACAAACGCCGTGCGTCCGATGGCGGCGACCAGAATGTCGGCTTCGCGCGCGACGCGGGCGATGTCGGGCGTCCGCGAGTGGCAGATCGTGACGGTCGCGTCGCGGTGCAGCAGCAAAAGCGACATCGGAAGGCCGACGATGGTGCTGCGTCCGAGGATGGCGGCACGGGTGCCGCGAATCGGAATGTCGTAGAAAGCCAGCATTTCGATGATGCCCGCCGGGGTACAGGCGACGAATCCGTCCTGTTTCAACACGAGCCGCCCGGCGCTGACCGGATGGAAGCCGTCCACGTCCTTGTCGGGATGAATGGCGCGGATGATCGCGGGCGAGTCGATGTGCGACGGCAGCGGCATCTGCACGAGGATGCCGTGGATGTCGCTTCGCCGGTTGAGGTCCTCGACGACCGCGAGCAGTGGTTCGGTGGTGGTTTCGGTCGGGAGTTCGATTTTCTCCGAATGCAGGCCGAGGTTCTGGCAGGTTTTGACCTTGCTCCCGACGTAGGTGTGGGAGGCCGGGTCGTTGCCGACGAGCACGGCGGCGAGTCCGGGTTTGTGGCCCTTTTCGGTCAGATGCCGGGCGATTTCGGCGACTTCGGCCTGAATCTTTTCGGCGACGGGTTTGGCGAGGAGGAGGCGAGCGGTCACGGGGAATCCTTTGAGTAGTCAGTGGTCAGCAGTCAGTAGTCAGTGGTCAGCAGTCAGTGGTCAGCGGTCAGTTCTCTGGCTGC
>JAAFHI010000565.1 GCA_013298335.1 Actinomycetota bacterium | reverse complement strand
CCCGCTAATGGTATTTGAAAATGATGAACTCCACCGGATTTTGTGGGGTGAATAAATCGAATCGTCCTGAAAACCCGCGAGGCGGGTGTCCGCACATAGCCCCCGATGATGCGAGTCTTCGAGCAAATCGGGGGAAACTGAACAGTTACAATTTTTCAACGAAAACGATTTTGGCGTGAGGATTTTCGGAACCGTCCGTTCCGCGGGCGTTTATGTATTCAAAGCACTGAAAATCTTCGCCGTCCATCCGTGGTATTTTACGGTCAACCAACTGACCACTGACCACTGACCACTGACCACTGACCACTGACTGCTGACCACTGACATGGCGAACATCCACCTGCTTTTCACTCTTCAGGACGGCTCGATTCACGACGTGAAGGCGTCCTACAGCCGGAGTCTTTCCTTTATCGTCGAGTCGTTGAAGGCCAACCCGGACGTGGTGGCCGTCAAAACGGCGCAATCCACTGACCTGAAATACCTTCGGGTCAATCGGGACGGGGAGTTTACCTATTCGCGGTCGGAACGTCCGGTGGCCGAGGCGCTTTCGAAGGGAACGTTTCACCGTGATGAAGAGGAAGATGATGAAGAATGATGACTCCGGGCGGTTCGGGACCGCTTTTCCGGGTTTTGGTTAACGGATTTCAATTCAGGGGCGTCTTTACCAGCGAATCAACTTTCCCGTAAGGTGAAACGCACCAAACGACGCTTCTCAGTTCGAGGGACGAATGCAGAATTCGGAAACGGTTGGAAGCCTGGCGGTCGGTGAGCCATTGCCGACGGTAGTGGCCGCTTCGGAAGCGCGAGCCTCCGAAACGGCGGCGATGGTCGCGGCGGTCATCGAAGGCGAACGGACGGCCTTCGACCGGATGTATCGGCGGTTCGCGCCGATGGTCCACGGTCTGTTGCTCGCCCGCGTGCCGCGCGACGACGTGGATGATCTGGTCCAGGATGTTTTCCTTCAGGCGTACGAACGCCTCGCCACCCTGCGCGATCCGCGCGCCTTCGGCGGGTGGCTGGCTTCGATTGCCCGAAATCGGGCCAACGACTTCCACCGTCGCAAGACCGATTCCGAACCGGTCTCACCGGAAAATCTGCATGCCGCTTCGACCGAATCGGTCGCCGAAGCGGCGATGGCCCTCGAAAAAATCCGGGCCTTGCCGGAAGCCTACCGTGAAACGCTTGTTTTGCGGCTGGTTGAGGGCCTGACCGGACCTGAAATCGCCGAATTGACCGGGCTGACGCCGGATTCGGTGCGCGTGAATCTCCACCGGGGAATGAAAATGCTTCGCGAACAACTCGGCATGGAGGTCAGTCAATGAACGATCACTATCTTTGGAACAAGACCGGCGAACCGGACCCCGAAATCACCGAACTTGAAGGTCGGTTGCGCGGGTTCAGCTTTCAGGCTTCCGGTCGCGGTATGGACATGCCGAAGCGGGCTGTGTCCGCGGCGCCGGCGGTCCCCGATTTTTCCGGATTGCGCCAGACGTCCTTTCTGAGCCGCCTGTTCGGCCTGGTCGGCGACGCCTTCGGCGATTTCCTGAAAAATCCCGGCGGCTTCGTCAAGGGACTCCTTCCCGGCGCGCCGACCCCCGAATCCGCCGTTTCGGGCGGCATCGTCTTCACCCAGATTCAGGGCCAGCCGCTCCTGACCCGCGTGGGACGTGAAGTCTCGACCAACGCCCGCGCCTTCGCCACCAGCCCGGCGGGATACGTCCGGGACCTCGTCTATCTCAGCAAAAACGACCGTAAACGGACGGAACTGCTCGCGTTGTGCTGTCTGTTCGGCTTTTTCGTGATGGGATCCGTGTTCGGCATTCTGGTCATCAACCGGATTCTCTATCCGCCATTGGCCGAGGCCAAGGAAGAGCCGACATACACCATCATTTCAATGCTGGAACCGCTTCCGCCCCCGCCGCCGCTCGATGACAAGGCCGCGGGCGGCGCGGGCTTCGGTTCACCGAAACCGGGTGGCGGTGGCGGTGGCGGCGGGAAAAATGATCCTGAACCGGCATCCAAAGGCCGACTGCCCGAGGCCACGCTGAAACCGGAAGAACTGATCGTCGATCCTTCGACCAAGCAGAAAATCGAGGAACCGTCGCTGCCGGTCCAGCCGAAAATCATCGCCAATCCGCAGCAGATGCCCAAACCGGACATGTCGCAGCCCATCGGCGTGCCGAACAGTTCGAATACATCGAAGCCGTCCGATGGGACCGGGGGTGGTGCCGGGATTGGAAATGGTAACGGACGCGGTGTCGGCGGCGGTCAGGGTGACGGCGCCGGACCGGGGCAGAATGGCGGCATCGGCGGCGGTTCGCCCGGCGGACGACTTGGACCCGGCGGCGGTGGCGGCGCGCCGGACACGCGCCCCAAACTGATCTTCATGCCGAGGCCGAAATACACCGAGGAAGGCCGCGTCAACAAGATTACCGGCAAGGTCGTGCTCTCGGTTGAAGTTCGGGCGGATGGCTCCATCGGACGGGTTTCGGTCGTCAAGTCGCTCGGCTACGGTCTCGATGAAAGCGCCATCTCAACGGTGCGGCAGGGCCGGTTCTCGCCCGCGCTGAAAGACGGCCAGGCCGTTTCCGCCACCGCCCGCATCGAGGTCACGTTCAATATCTACTGAGGAAAAGGTGTCGGGTTTCGGGTTTCAGGGATCAGGTTTCTTTCGGAATCTGGTCCCTTTTCCGTTTTCTGAGAGTCACTGTTCAGAGTTCCCCGCTTTAGCGGGGAGAATTTCGGAAATTTGACCACTTTTCCGCCTTTTTTCCCGAAAAATAAGGAACGAACCCTGATTGTTCCCAAAGAAAAGTCTGACTGCCGCGCCTTTTCCCGCTAAAGCGGGAGACTCTGAACAGTTTCTCTTGAAAAACATTCTACCGGGAGGGTTTTGGGAGGAGTACAGTGGAAGTGACGGAATTCCTTGAAGTGGAAGGAGGCTCCGGTCATGACCGCCCTGATGTATCTCTCCCTCGGACTCTTCGCACTGGTCGGCCTGGGATACGCCACCTGGCTCCTGTTTGTCGCCCGCCGAAACCACGGTGTTCGAGTCGTTACCTGTCCTGAAAATCATCAACCCGCCGCGGTGAATCTCGATCTGGTTCGGGCGTTGAAAGGCGTTCCGTTCGACAATCCCGATCCCCGGCTGAAAACCTGTTCGCGCTGGCCCGAACACAGCGGATGCGGCCAGGCCTGTCTCGGCCAGATCGAGGCGGCCCCGGACGGGTGTCTCGCCCGCACGATGCTGACCGATTGGTATCTGGAAAAGGATTGCGCCGTCTGCGGTACGCACTTTGACGCCGTGCAGTGGATTGACCACAAGCCGGGTCTCATGTCTCCGGAAGGCAAAGTGCTCGACTGGAAGGAAATCATCCCGGAGAACATTCCCGCCACGCTCGAAACGCACCAGCCGGTGTGCTGGAACTGCTTCATTGCCGAGGCGTTCCGGCAGAAATACCCGGATTTGGTGACCGACCGGATGGCCCATCAGTAAAACGGTGGCCGACCGGAAGAATCTTTGGAAAGGAGGAAGCGTCGAAATCCGGTTTCACTGAAACAACATGACGAAAATCAAAAGCGAACGGAAACCGTCTTCGATTCGAATCGAACCTGAAGGCGGTTTCCGGTTTTTGGTGCGGATTATTCGAGAGTTGCGATGAGTTCGGCGATTTCGCC
>JAAFHI010000459.1 GCA_013298335.1 Actinomycetota bacterium | reverse complement strand
CACCGCCCGCCGCGAGGGCAAATGGATGCACTACCGGGTCGTGCCCCCGGCGGACGCCCGCGCCGCCCGCGTCTTTTCGGAAGTCATGACGTGGCTCGCCGAAGACCCGCAGATGCAAAAGGATCGGACAAAACTCCTCAATGTCTGCTGTTCCCCGCTCGTCCCGCTGAGACTGCAAGGCGCGCCGAAACCCGCGCGCCTCGCCACTGAAATCTGATTTTCAGCGCCCGTTCAGGGAGTCCCGTCCCAGTGCCCCGCCAGCGGGGTGTCGGTGGCGGTTCCATAAAAGAATTCGATCTCGGCGAATCCCGAGGAATTCGAATTTCTCAAAAAGAACTGATTGCCACGCACGACCCCGAGCGTGTCGGCGCCGTCGCCGTCCCAGTCACCGACAATCGGTTTGTCGCCCGCCGTGCCGTAGAAAAACTCCCGGTCGGCAAAGCCCGAAGAATTGGAATTTCTGAGATACACGAATCCGTTCGACGGGCGGAACGCGCCGATGGTGTCGATGCCGTCGCCGTTCCAGTCACCGGCAATGAAGATGTCTCCCGGCAGGCCGTAGAAAAAGGTCGTACTCAGGGTGGCGGGAATGTAGGTATCGCTCAGAAACACCTGATTGCCCCGCACGACGCCAAAGGTGTCGATACCGTCGCCGTTCCAGTCGCCGACCACCGGAAGGTCGCCCGGAATGCCGAAGGGGTCCTGAATGTCGGCGAAACCCGGACCGTTGGTGTTTTTCAGATAGAACACGCCATTGCGGTACACGCCGGGCGTATCCACGCCGTCGCCGTCCCAGTCACCCGAGAGCGGAATATCGCCGGTCGTGCCGTAGAAGAACTCCCGGTCGGCGAAACCGGTCGTATTGGAATTCCGCAGATAGAAGAACCCGTTCGACACCCGGAACTGCCCGATGGTCGCGGCCCCCTTCCCCGACATCTGGCGAACGATGAGCTGTTGCCCGGCCACGGTAATGAACCCGTACCGAATCGAACCGAGCCCCCGGTCCGGATTCGGAAGGACCGACAGGGTCACCGTTCCGGCCCCGTTTTCGCCCGGCGTATCCGTCACGGCAATCCACGGAACGGTGCTGGACGACGTCCACCCGCATCCCGTGTTGCCGGTAATCGGGATGACGCGCGTTCCGCCCTTGCCGGTAAAGGTGATGCCGGTCGCGGGCAGTGAATTCACGCAGAGCTGACGGACCTGGAAAGCGCCGTTGGCGACCCTGATTTCACCGGTGCGTTCCCCGCCCGGATTGGGTTCGATGACATAGGTAAAACTTCCGTTTCCAGTCCCGAAGCGGGCGGACGTCACCGTCACCCACGGGACCGTGCTTTCCGCGTTCCAGCCGCAGGTCCCGTTTCCGAAGCTGAAGGTGGCGGTCCCGGTTTTCCCCTCCGCGCCGGCCACCGTGGCCCCCTCGAAAAATGCCGGGGTGCAGCCATTCGCCTGCGACACGGTGAAGCTCTGGCCCGCGACGGTCACGACCGCCGCGCGGGCGGGCCCGACATTCGGTGAAATCGAAAAGCCGAGCGTGCCGTTTCCGGTCCCGGTCGCCCCCGAATACAGATAGACCCAGGGCGCGGTGGTGGTGGCGGTCCACGCGCAACCCGTTTCGGCGGTGATGTTTATCGTTCCCCGCATTCCCTGGGCGGGCACGGAAGCCGACGTTGAAGAGAGCGAAAAACCGCAGCCGGCGGCCTGGATGACCGAAAAACGCTGTCCCTCGATGACGACCGTGCCGGTTCTTTCGGCGCCGGGGTTCGCGTCGTACTCGAAATTCACCGTTCCGTTTCCGCTTCCCGAAACCGGCCCGACGAGCCGAAGCCACGGAGATTCCGATTTGGCGGTCCACTGACAGCCGGAAGCCGCGTCAACCTGAATGGCCCCCTGCCCGGCGGCAGCGCTCCGGCTGACCGAGTCCGGATTCAGCCGATACACGCACTCCGTTTCGCACGACTGGCACACCGGATAGACCAGATCGAGCCGGGTTCCATCCGTGAGAACCGGGGCAAGATATGAAAACTGGGTGAAGCGATTTCCGAAATTCGCCCCCTGAATCCCGATGACCGCGCCCGCGCCGAGCGACTCGAACCCGGTCCCGGTTTTCGGGTAAAGGTAGGTGATCCGGGACGACCGCTCCTGAAAAACCACCGCGAAATCGAGCGACACCGGGCTGGTTGCCTGATTTCTCAGATTGCCCCGCCATTCGAGCACCCAACTCCGGTTCGGCGCGGTCCCGAGAACCTGCGTAAACAGCCCCCCGCCCGGTCCGGCGGTTTCAATGGCCGGCGACCAGAAGGGAAACAGGACCGGAGTGCCGGGGAAGAAGCGGGTGGACGGCAGCGGTCGAATCGCGTTGACGTAATTCGCGTTCACTTCCGGAAACTGGATGAATCCGGTCCATTCGGCGCGGAGGACCGTTCCGGCGGGAAGCGTTTTCCCGTAAACCTCGAAATCGAACGGCGCGGGCAGACTGGCAAACCAGAACGGGGTATTCGTTCCCGGCACGAGGGGCGCGGTGGCCGGATTTCCCGGAATCGTTCCGGTTGATTGCGAAAAGGAATAGTTGGCCTTTTCCAGATCGGCCCCGACCCTGAGCGGGACGTTCAACACCACGGTGCCGCCGTCCGTCGCAAGGGTCAGCGTGAACGGAATGACCCGCCCGCAGTAAATCGAGCGGTCCACCCGGACGGAAAACGGCGTCGCGTTATTCACCGGTCCGCCGGCACCAATGGCGGGATAGGCGGAATTCCCGGCCAGCACGGTGATGCCCGCGACCGAGGTTGAAAGCGTGGCGGTGACGCCGGTCGCACCGGTTCCGTCGTTCAGCAGCGGAATGGTCAGATTGGCCGTTTCGCAGGGTTCGAGAACGCCGTTGGCGTTGCCGGTCACTTCCGAGACGACCGGCGCATCCGCCCAGAGAAAGGTTCCACCGGTCGAGGAGACGCCGTTGTAGGCCACCACCGCGAAATCCTGATCCGTCTCGTCCCCGTTGCCCGGAATCCCGTCCCCGGCGATGTTCGACGCCCGGACCCGAATCACAAAAGGCGTTCCCGCCGGGAATCCGCCGGGCAGAACGACGCTTTCGACGTTGTTTTTCGTATCCGCCGCCCCGCCCGTCAGCGACGTCGTCGCGTCGAGGACATTTCCCCGATACCGGACGCCGCCGATGACCACTTCGAGGTCGAGATCGTTGACGGAGGCGTTCCCGGTCGTGGAACCGGGCGCGTCCGTCCAGGCGAGGGTGACGCGGAACGGTTTCGATCCGTCGGCGATGGTCCCGGAAAAAACGCGGACCTGCCCGGACCCCGAAAAAACATCCTCCGGGACCTGATCGCGGACGATTCGGGAAACGCCGTCGAACGCCGTGCCGAGGTTCATCGCCCCCATTCCCTGATGGACCGAAGGGAGCGTATCAATGGGCGTCACCGGCGGCAGAAACCGGGTCGAGTTCAAAAGGTACGCCTTGAGCAGCGCCGGACTGGGCGGATGACTTCCGGCGGGTGTCCGGCTGTTTCCGAGATAGGCGGGATTGTTGATGAACTGCTGATACACCAGCGCCGCGCCGCCGGAGACCGCCGGGGTCGAATGACTCGTGCCGGACGAGGCGAGGTACCACTTCTGGCCAATCGGGAAATAGGGATTCGGGGTGTTGTTGATCGCAACGCCGCCACAGACGCCGTCTCCGATGAACCCCGGCTGGTCGGTGCCGTTTTCATAGCCGTAGGCTTCCGCCGCCACCGGGGCCGGTCCAACGACGTGGGTTCCCGGCGCGACGATATCCGGCTTGAAACGCCCATCCTCGCAGGGGCCGCGACCGGAAAAAATGGCCATTTCGTCGGCGTTGTCGGCCTCGTCATCGCCCGTCTGACAACCGTCCAGACCGGAGAACGGATGTACGTTTTCCGTCGCGCCGACCGAAATCGTGTTTTTCCCCGACGCTTCGTCACCGTGCCGCTGGTACCGGGGGCCGCTGTTTCCGGCGGCGAACACGATCGTCATTTCCTGGTTGCCCGGCGCGGCGGCGGCGGCCCCGGTCGGCTGGGCGTCGCGAACCAGCCCGTCATACATCTGGGTCAGCCACGAATAAATCCCGGAATTTCCTCCGGCCCAGCTATTGGAACTGATCCGCGCTCCGTTGGCTGAATCCACCGAAACCATGTTCAAATGGTTGGGATACACGTACCCCGGATCGAAAATGACCGAATTCCCCAGGTGGACGAAGGGCGCGACCCC
>JAAFHI010000297.1:4001-5463 GCA_013298335.1 Actinomycetota bacterium | reverse complement strand
GATCTTGTTTTCCCGCTGGGCGATGCGTTTGGCCTGCGCCGCCGGATCGATGTTCTTTTCGGCTTCGACTTTGGCTTCGACCTTTTTGGCTTTCGCCTCGGCCTTCTCGCCGCGCGAGGCCAGCCATTCCGAAACCCACGCGGGCGGTTCCGCTTGCGTCAGTTGAGCGGGTTGCGCGGCGGCGAGCAGAAACAGGCCGAGGCCGTGCTTGCAGGGAAATTTCCGGCTCGGACAGGAACACTTGAACGCCGGTTCGCTCAGGTCGATCTGCGTTTGGTAGGGCTTCGAACCACTTCCCTGACATTCGCCCCAGAGCGCCGCGTCGGTGCCGCCGAGCGTGACCCACTTGCGGGGAGAAGCGAGGTCCTTGCCGGATTTCGCCGACGAGGCATCCGGGGCAAGCGCCAGTATCTGTTCCTGAGTGAAGTTCATGTTCGGAGTCCCCCGCTTATGGTTTTTGGAAAATTGAACCGGTAATAAAAACTTCTTCTGGTTCGAACCAAAAGGCGCGGATGCGCCGGCAGATAATAGCCCCGCCCGGCAGGGCGGGGTAGATTCGCGGAAAACATTCGTGAGCCGCGTCAGCGGCGACACTTTAGGGGTTTGTGCCGCGCCGATGGCGCTCCGGATGTGGTTTCCAAACGAACCACGCCCTAACGGGCGCGGCTATTTTCTGCCGGCGCATCCGCGCCTTCCCGGAATCAAATCAATCACCTATTACCGAAACAATTTTCAAAGACCATCAGCGGGGAAAAGAAAAAATGGTCACTGCTTCAGAACCGCCAAATGCAGACGAGTCCCGCCGAAAACGGGCTGGATTATGAGAAAAGGTCAGATCTGGAAGCACATTGTCGGCTATTTCCGGCCAATCCTGCCTCACTGTCGATTATTCGGCAAGGGAGTGGCCTGTTCCCGTCCATCACGTTTTCTCCGGGATTCCGGAAATTCCCCGACCGCTTCACACCACCGGTTTCAGGCTCTTTCGTGGCCGGATGCACACACGGAAGCACCATCCGCGGACGTGGAACATGCCCCGGCACCCGCGGAAGTTGTCCATGCACGTGCGGAAGTTCGGCATGCATCCGCGGAAGTTTCACATGCATGTGCGGAAGATGGCTTTGCAGCAGCGGAAGTTCGGCATGCACCCGCGGAAGTTGTCCATGTACGTGCGGAAGTTCGGCATGCACCCGCGGAAGTTCGCGTTGCAGTCGCGGAAGTTTCTCATGCAGGCGCGGAAGTTTGGTTGCACCGGGTGAAAATCCAGTACGAACCTGGCGGAGTGCTGAACTGGTACGAATTTCGTTCCCGGAAGCTGATGAAGATCACGGTTTTCCGGTGGACGACAGGTCGAGCTTGGTCACCTGCTGGGCCGCGAACCAGCGGTAGATCAGCAGCACGCAAATCACCCCCGCGAAGATCGTCGGAATCGTCGTGTCGGCCTTGGCGAACAGGTAGAAGTGAA